>JAOZMV010000001.1 GCA_029934095.1 Desulfuromusa sp.
GCCAAACAAACGGATTTGCAGCCAGTTCATGGAGTGTCCGACAGCTTCCTAGTGAGAATTTTTCAGAAGATCATTTAATTCTGACATAAACTCGTTAATATCCTTAAATTGCCGGTAGACCGAAGCAAAACGGACGTAGGCCACCTCATCCACTTCGTGTAAAGTATCCATCACCGCTTCGCCAATCAAACTGGCGGAAATTTCTTTATCACCACATTCCTGAAAACTCCGCTCCAGTTGATCGACAAGTGCCTCAATCTGTTCAACCGGAACTGGTCGTTTTTCACAAGCCCGTTGCATCCCGGAGATAATTTTGGAACGATCAAAAGCTTCACGACGACCATCCTTCTTGATCACCCACGGAAGAATTTCCTCAACCCGTTCATAAGTGGTAAAGCGCCGTTCACAGGAAGGGCATTCACGGCGCCGACGAACATTATTTCCCGCCTTTCCAAGTCTGGAATCAACCACCTTGGTATCGGCATAACGGCAGAACGGACAGTTCATTTTTGAACCTCTCCAGTATATTGATGAAATTCAATTCCCGCTTCAGTAAGCATCTCCAAAGAGAGTTTATCAGGGTAGCCGCGTCCAAAAATCACATTCACAATCCCCGCATTAATCAACATTTTACTACAGATGATGCAGGGCGAATCGGTACAGTATAGAGTTGAGCCAGCAATATTTGCCCCATGCCGTGCGGCCTGAATAATAGCATTCTGCTCAGCATGTAAGCCACGACACAACTCATGACGCTCCCCCGAAGGGACATTGAGTTGATCCCGTAAACACCCGGTGACATCGCAATGAGTGATACCACTCGGGACGCCATTATACCCCGTTGCTACGATGTTTTTTTCTTTCACCAACAGGGCACCGACCTGACGCCGCATACAGGTAGAGCGGGTCGCTACCAGCTTCGTTATCTGCATAAAATACTCATCCCAACTGGGGCGCTGCATCATGATAACCTACTTTAACCGATGTGCGTAGAGAGGAAATCGCAGACACAGACTTTTGACTTCAGCACGAATCCTTGACAATTCTGCTTCATTTTCAATGTTCTGTAACGCCCTGTCTATCCACTCTGCAACCTGTAACATTTCAGCTTCTTTCAAGCCCCGCGTGGTTGTTGCCGGGGTTCCAATCCGGATCCCACTGGTCACAAAAGGGGACCGGGTATCAAAGGGAACTGCATTTTTATTCACGGTAATACCGGCATCTTCAAGAGCTCTCTCTGCCACCTTACCGGTAATTTCTGTCCCGGTAAAATCAACCAGCATCAGATGATTATCGGTCCCCCCGGAAACCAGATTATAACCTTTGTCCACCAATCCGCCGGCGAGTGCCTGAGCATTTTTAACCACCTGCTCTGCGTACACTCTAAATTCAGGTTGAAGAACCTCTTTAAAAGCAACCGCTTTGGCAGCAATCGCATGCATCAGAGGGCCACCCTGTATCCCCGGGAAAATATTACTGTTGAGTTTTTTAGCCCACTCTTCAGTACAAAGAATCATCCCGCCACGCGGTCCCCTCAGGGTTTTATGAGTGGTGGTGGTCACAAATTCCGCATAGGGAACAGGATTGGAATGGACACCAGCAGCAACCAGACCGGCAATGTGTGCCATATCAACCATCACAACCGCCCCCACAGCATCAGCAATCCTACGGAAGGCAACAAAATCGATCTCTCTAGGATAGGCACTGGCACCCACCACGATCAATTTGGGTTGATGCTGTTTCGCCAGGCTCTCAACTTCATCATAGTCGATGGTCCCGGTCTCGGCATCAAGGCCATAGGGGATAATGTTGTAGAGTTTACCGGAAAAGTTGACCGGAGAGCCGTGGGTAAGATGCCCGCCATGAGCAAGATTCATCCCGAGAACCGTGTCTCCGGGCTGGCAAACAGCCATATAGACAGCCATGTTAGCCTGAGAGCCTGAGTGGGGTTGGACGTTGGCATGTTCTGCACCAAAGATCTCTTTGGCACGATCAATGGCTAATTGTTCAGCAAGATCGACAAATTCACAGCCACCATAATATCTTTTCCGTGGATACCCCTCAGCGTACTTGTTCGTCAGAACCGAACCTTGAGCTTCCAGCACGGCCTCACTGACAAAGTTTTCTGAAGCAATGAATTCCAGATTATATTCCTGCCGCTCTGTTTCTTGAGTGATAATCTGAAAAATTTCAGGATCAAATGTTGCGAGATTCTCAACCATCGCTATCCTCCCATATTGGATCAATAAAAAACGGGGCTATTCAATCAGCCCCGTTAAGTTTAATGCTTAATAACTTTTTGCTCAATAGCAGAAATTTTATCCAGTCTCTTCTGGTGTCGTCCACCCTCAAATTTTGTATCAAGCCAGATCTCAACCAGTTTTTTGCCCTGCTCGGGAGTTATTACCCGTCCCCCCATGACCAGGATATTGGCATTATTATGTTCACGCGCCATTTGCGCAGTAAATTCATCATGCACCAGAGCAGCTCGCACACCGGCAAACTTGTTGGCCGATATTGACATCCCGATTCCGGTGCCACAGATCAGAATCCCCAATTGGGCCTCACCTGAAGAGACGGAACTGGCAACCTTTGCAGCAAAATCTGGATAATCAACAGAAGCAGAACCATCAGTGCCAAAATCGGCAGTTTCAATCGCCCTCTCCTGTAATAATTTCAGAATGGCTGTTTTTAATTCATAGCCACCATGATCACTACCAACGACCAGCATGCAACACCTCAAATCTTACGGAAAACAAGGGTCGCATTCGTTCCACCAAAACCAAATGAATTGGAGATAGCAACCTGACACTCAACCTGACGTGCTTCGTTAGGAACATAATCAAGATCACAATCTGGATCGGGTTCCTGGTAATTAATTGTTGGTGGAATAATTCCATGCTTCAGTACCAGAGCAGAAAAAGCCGCTTCCATACCACCAGCAGCACCCAAACCATGACCGGTCATACTTTTAGTCGAGCTGACCATGAGCTTCTGCGCGTGATCTCCAAAAACGGTTTTGATCGCCATCGTTTCATACAGATCATTAAAATGGGTTGAGGTCCCATGGGCATTGATATAATCAACCTGATCTGGATTCAAACCGGCATTATTAAGCGCCATCTTCATACAACGTGATGCACCTTCCCCGCCAGGAGCCGGCTGAGTCAAGTGATAAGCATCACTGCTGAGTCCATAGCCAATGAGTTCACAGTAGATATCCGCACCGCGTTTCCTGGCATTTTCGTATTCTTCGAGGATTAAAATTCCAGCACCCTCTGCCATAACAAACCCATCACGATTTTTTTCAAAAGGTCGGCTTGCTGTCGCAGGATCGTCATTTCTGGTAGAGAGAGCCTTCATGACATTAAAGCCACCAATCGCAAGCGGAGTAATCGTTGCTTCGGTCCCACCAGCAAACATAGCGTCGGCATCACCACGAGCAATCATATGATAGGCATCACCGATTGAATGGGTACCGGTAGCACAAGCGGAAACAGAAGCGAGATTTGGACCTTTAGCACCAAATTTCATCGAAATATGTCCGGGAGCCAGATTGATAATCAACATCGGGATAAAAAACGGGCTAATTCTTTTATGGCCTCGTTCAAGCATCATCTTGTGATATTTTTCAATCGCAGGCAAACCACCCAAGCCTGACCCGACCACCACCCCGACACGTTCAGAGTTATCATCATTAATCTCAAGTCCCGAATCCTGCAAAGCCATTTCTGCTGCAGCAATACCATATTGAATAAAGAGATCCATTTTTTTAATCTCTTTCTTGTCAATAAAGTCTTCAGCATTAAAATCTCTAACTTCACCCGCGATTTGCGATGGCAGTTCGGAAGCATCAAACCGGGTAATTTTACCTATCCCCGATTTTCCACTGGTAATTGCTGACCAGTTTTTTTCAGTTCCAGTTCCCAAAGGAGATACGACACCAAGACCGGTGACTACGACTCTACGCATAAGAAATCTCTCTTTAATCAATGACGGGGGTTTACAAGTGTACGGTATAGACAAATTGGTGGTGTCGGACTAACAATCCGACACCACCAATGTTAATCAGGAAGTCTTGTTGATGTAATCAATCGCGTTCTTAACATTTTGAATTTTCTCTGCATCTTCATCAGAGATTTCTACATCAAACTCTTCTTCCAGAGCCATAACCAGCTCAACAGTATCCAGAGAATCAGCACCTAAATCATCCATAAATGCAGCATTATCTGTGACTTGTTCTTCATCAACACCCAGTTGCTCAGCAATAATCTGTTTTACTCTTTCTTCAATAGAAGCCATTTATTTTTCTCCCTTTCAAGTTATGTAGGCTATAAAGATAAGCCCGTTATCTACATGTACATTCCACCATTAACACCAATGACCTGTCCGGTGATATAACCGGTATTGTCAGATGCCAGAAAAACAACCGTATTTGCAATATCATCTGCAGACCCCAGCCTTGCCAACGGAATTTGTGTTGCCAGTTCCTGTCGCTTTTCTTCAGGAAGGGCATCGGTCATCGCTGTGGCAATAAATCCCGGAGCAACCGCATTCACGGTGATATTACGTTTTGCCAGTTCACGGGCGTTGGATCGGGTCAAACCCATTAAACCGGCCTTACTGGCACAATAATTCGCCTGTCCTGCATTTCCCATCTGACCCACAACCGAGGCAATATTGATAATCCGCCCGTGACGTTGCTTGGTCATTAACCGGGACACAGCTCGGGTACACAAAAATGCCCCTTTGAGATTAACATCAAGAACCGCATCCCAATCTTCATCTTTCATTCGGATAAGCAGTGCATCACGGGTGATTCCAGCATTATTAACCAGAATGTCGATTCGATCAAAGGTTTCTTTGGCGACCTTGACCATCTGCTCAACATCCGCAGCAACGGTGACATTCCCCTGAACGGCAACAGCCTCAGTCCCTGCAGCTTTGAGCTCGGCAACAAAATTCTCCGTGGCCTGAAGATCTACATCAACAGCTACAATTTTAGCACCCTGAGCAGCCAGCGCTAAGGCTATACTCCGACCAATCCCACGCGATGCACCCGTTATTAACGCAACTCTATCCTGAACCATGAATATCTCCCTCAATTTTGAAGCTGGATTAATATATCACATTACCCTTGAAGTTTTCTTAAACTGTCAACATCACCTATATTTTTTTGTGTAGCAGCGCGGTCAAGCCGTTTTATCAAGCCAGAAAGAACTCGTCCAGGACCAATTTCGACATAATTGGTCACACCTGAATCCTTCATTGTCTGAATCGATTCTGACCAACGGACCGGAGCACAAACCTGCTCAACCAAAAGAGCCTTGATTTTTGCTTCATCCTGACAGGAAACCGCTTCAACGTTACTGACAAGGGGATAAATGAGAGGTGAAATATTGAAAGATTCCAGTTCGGTCTGCAGTCGTTGTGCTGCCGGAGCCATCAAGGATGAGTGGAATGGTGCACTAACCGGTAAAAGCAACGCCCGTTTAGCGCCTTGATCCTTTGCCAGAACAATTGCTCGTTCAACCGCACCTTTATGCCCTGCAATCACAATCTGCCCGGGACTATTATAATTGGCCGGAGCAACAACTTCACTCTGAGCAGCTTCCTGACAGAGGATTAAAAGTTCTTCCCCTTCAATCCCCATTATGGCCGCCATCGCCCCGACACCAACCGGAACAGCCTCCTGCATAAAGGTACCCCGTTGTCGAACAATTCGAACGGCGTCCGCAAATGCAAGAGCATCTGAAGCGACCAGAGCAGAATATTCCCCCAGAGAATGTCCCGCAACAAAAGATGGGGACAGACCGGTTTCTTCCTGGAGCACCCGGAGTGCCGCGATACTGGTGGTCAGGATTGCAGGTTGTGTATTTGCAGTAAGCCTGAGATCACTTTCTGTTCCAGAAAAACAGAGTGATTCGATGTCAAAACCAAGAGCGTCGTTAGCTTCTTCAAAAATCAGCTTGGCGACATTGAAATTCTCCGCGAGATCTTTTCCCATCCCCGGATATTGTGAGCCCTGCCCTGGAAAAACAAATGCATCCATCTATTCAGGTTCCTTAGTCAAAATCATTTGCTCTTTGGATTGAAATTTACCAGCGTATTAATGTCGAACCCCAGGTAAAACCACCGCCAAAAGCAGCCGAAAGAAGCAGGTCTCCCTCTTTTAATAATCCCTGATGATTGGCTTCGTCGATGGCTATTGGAATTGTTGCTCCGGAAGTATTGCCATACTTATGGACATTAATAAAGCTCTGCTCTTTGGTCAAGCCAAGACGTTTAGTTGTCGCTTCAAGAATTCGGAGATTAGCCTGGTGCGGGATAAACTGTGCGACATCAGCGCTGGTATAACCATTTGCGGTCAATGCCTCTTTTGAAACTTGAGTCATAGAACGGACAGCAACTTTAAAAACTTCATTCCCCTGCATCGTTATAAATGGCAGTTTTGCCCCAATTCCTTCAACAGAGGGTGGGTACTTTGCACCAAATCCCTTCTGACAGAGAAGCTCAAAATATTTCCCGTCGGAATGCAAATGACACGACAACACTCCGGAGTCACCTTCCTGCGATTCCAGCAGGACAGCACCAGCACCGTCTCCAAACAGGACACAAGTGTTACGATCAGTCCAATCAACAATCCGACTGAAAGTCTCAGCGCCAATAACGAGAGCTCTTTTACCACGACCTGACCTGAGAAAGTCATCAGCACACGACAGAGCGAATAAAAAGCCGCTGCAAGCCGCTGAAACATCGTAGGCAAAGGCTTTCTTTGCCCCAAGGTTTTCCTGAACAAGACAAGCTGTCGCCGGCCAGGGGTAATCACCGGTAATGGTCCCCATGACAATCAAATCAATATCATCAGCTGTAACTCCCGCCATATCCATGGCGCGTTGAGCAGCAATCGTTCCCATGTCTGAAGTGCATTGATCAGCAGCAGCAATACGCCGCTCTTCAATCCCGGTCCGGGCAACTATCCAGTCGTGACTGGTATCTACCATCTTTTCGAGATCATAATTTGTCCTGATATTTTCAGGCAGATAAGATCCGGTACCGATAATACGTGATTTCATCCTCTTGGAACTCCTTTAGCTTAAAATCAAACCAGCTTACACGACCTATTAAAGCAAGCTAGCCAGTTTCTCATCAAAACGGATTCTTACAAAGTTGCCCGCCTGGCGAATTGCAATACCGAGCGCCTTAGAATCAGAGCTGCCATGACAAACAATCCCAACACCGGCAATACCGAGTAGTGGTGCACCACCATATTCTGCCGGGTCGATCCTCTTCTTAAAAGCAGAAAATGCCGGTCGAGCCAACAAGTAACCAAGCTTGGCCAAGAAACGTTTGTTAATCTCCTGTTTAAGCATTGATCCAACAGCGATAGCCAGCCCTTCTGAAACTTTCAATAAAACATTCCCAACAAAGCCATCACAGATAACAACATCAACAGCACCGTTATAGACATCGCCACCCTCGACATATCCCAGATAGTTTAACTGCGACCCCTTTAATAACTTATGGGTCTCTCGGGTCAGTTCATTCCCTTTACTCTCTTCCTCTCCATTAGAGAGCAAACCAACTCGCGGGCGAGACTTATTGAGGAAACATTCGACAAAGAGACTGCCCATGAGCGCAAACTGATACAGATGGGAAGGCTTACAATCTACGTTGGCCCCCATATCAAGAACCATCGTCTTATCAATGAAGTTGGGCATAAATGAACCGATCGCTGGACGTTCAATCCCCTTGATACGGCCAAAAACCAACATCCCGCATGCCATAATAGCCCCGGAATTGCCGGCACTGACAACAGCTGAGGCCACACCCTGCTGCACCAGATCAAAAGCGACCCGAAGCGATGAGTCCTTCTTCTTGCGCAGCACATCGGAAGGGGAATCATGCATGCCGACAATTTCACTGGCATGGTGGATTTCCAGGCTAAGGCCATGGGTTTTATGCTTATCAAGCTCGACCTGAATCCGGTCAGTATCACCGACAAGCACAACCTGACAATCCCACTCCCGGCAGGCCGCCACGGCACCAGCAACCTCGACAGCAGGTGAGTTATCCCCACCCATAGCATCAACAGCAATCTTAATTGACATGTTCAGTCTTCAACCAGATCAAACATTTTCGCTAGCAATGATTTCTTTACCCTTGTAGGTTCCACAGTGCGGACAGACGCGATGTGGCAATTTGGGTTCCTGGCATTGTGGACATACAGAGATGCTTGGTGCTGTAAGCGCATCATGGGAACGACGCATGTTCTTTTTGGATTTAGAAGTCTTTTTCTTAGGTACCGCCATTTACTTTCTCCTCACAATCAAACAAATGATTTTGTTCATTAATTATCGGTCTATCGCCTGTATATACCAAATCAGGACTTTTTAAAATCAATATTGGCCAGAACATTAAATTTATTATTAAAAACCTTTTTGACACAGTCACATGTTTCTACATTCAGGTTTGTCCCACATACATGACAAAGACCGCGACAGGAAGTTTTACAAATTGGGCTGATAGGAACCGCCATAAGAAGCTGTTCCTGTAATGGCTTCTGCAGTTCCAGCACTTCATTTTCATAAGAAATCAACCCGAGTTCATCAGTTTCGAGTTCAACCTCTTCCTCTGTTTCATCATCTTTAAGCAGAGGGACAAACGTGAGTGCAAATACTTCAGTTAAAGACTGCTCAAAAGTCTGCAAACAACGACCACATTTTAACGTCACCAGAGCATCAAGACATCCATCTGCCTCAACAAGCTGACCCAGTCGCTGAAAACGCAACCGAAACACCAGAGGCTCACCAAATTTAGGGCCACCCTCTGCAGCAACTACGACCAAATCAGGGAATTCACCTAAAGAGCAAGTGTACCCTTGCTCCAACTCTCCCCCTTTGATATCTTTCAGCTCAAGTCGCACAGATCACCGCCAAGACAAAAGATACAGTATAGAGAGAGACGAAACCATGTCAAGTCAAAATGACAGCTTTCGAACTGGTTAAGAGTGGCGCATTTTCTAGCCCATTCGACACTTATTTGCAAGTTTTTTTATATAATTCCGACTGATAATTAATACCAAATAAAGGCTACGGGAGGTTGTTTTGGCAGAGCAAAACATACCATCAGAAATTCTAAATCTGGTTAAGATTATGGCAACACTGCGCTCACCTGCTGGCTGCCCTTGGGACAAGATACAAACACCAGAGACATTGAAACCCTATATTCTGGAAGAAGCATACGAGCTGATCGAGGCTATTGATAATAATGATAGTGTAGAAATCTGTAGCGAGTTGGGAGATCTTCTACTTCAAGTAGTCTTCATCGCACAGATTTTCAGTGAACAAAATAAATTTGACCTGGCAGAGGTTGCACACTCTATCTGTAATAAACTGACACGTAGACATCCACATGTTTTTGCAGATGCAAGCGCAGACGAACATGCACAACGCTGGGAAGAGATCAAACAACAGGAACGGTTGGAACGGGGAAAAAGTAATAAATTGGAAGATCGGATTCCATCCAACCTCCCGGCTTTAAAAAAAGCGACAAAAGTTGCAAAAAAATTAGAACTGGAAAAACCAGCAACCCATATTTCAAATATACAGCGCAGTTCTTCCAGCCTCTCAAAACTGATTGAGGAGCCACCAACAAATAAAAAACAGTATGAGATCGCACTTGGCAATCTACTGTTTAATACCGTTCAACTTTCTCATTCACTACACATTGACGCTGAAGATTTATTACGTAAAAAAACCATGCAAGTGATGAAAGAAATCGGCAGTTAAAAGAATGCTTTTCGAGTAATGAATAGCAAAGTTCGTGAAAAATAATAGGTTTTACAAACTATCAACCAAGACTGTTGAAAAGCTGTAGATAAAGCTGTTAAAAATACCGAGAGCACACGACAGGGAGACTACGGCACCGAATTGCCTACTTTTTAATCAGTTAATTTCTCTATAAATTTCAGCTACTTAACAAACAAAGTCGGGTTAAACAAAAATACCACATAGCGACGACAGTTAATTCATGGTTTCTTATGAAAGGATCTACAGATGTTTATAAAGCTCTTAATACTCTTTACTTTGGTACCAATAATTGAGCTCTACGTATTACTCGAAGCGGGGCGCCAAATTGGTGTGGGGGCAACGATTGGGATGATTTTTTTGACTGGAATTGCCGGTGCTTATCTGGCAAGAAGTCAGGGATTTAATTTAATAAATCGGATTCAAGCGGATCTGAATCAGGGTCGGGTTCCAGCCGATCAAATAATGGATGGAGCAATAATTCTTTCAGGAGGTCTCTTATTATTGACACCCGGTTTCTGTACCGATCTGTTTGGTTTCTGTCTCCTGACTCCGATCACAAGACAGTATATTAAAATTTGGCTGACAAAATGGCTGGATCGTAAAATACAGCGGGGAGAGATCCATTTTCGGCAACATTAGATCAGTCAGGAGCTCATTATCCTCTGCGGCGCAAAAAGCGCCAACCCTGGCGAATCTCATCAACTCTGAAAAGATGGCAGCAACCCAGGTAGAGTAGTACTCCAGCAATAATAGCACCAGATAATACCAGAGACTTATCCAACAGGAAACCGACCTGCGTCCAATCGACACTGCGGAGAATAAAGCTAACGACCAGTGCCATAAGCAGGCAAGCGGGCAGCACTTTCAAAACTGGCTGATAGAGGCTTTTTTGAAAAAATGTACCAACCCTGCGCTGCAACAACAAAATCAGCATCAATGCATTGAACATAGAAGCAACCGTCAAAGCAACTGCTAGGCCCACAAACCCATAAATCTGCATCAAAAACAGACCTAAAATCAGATTGACCAGCAGTGTCCAGAAAGAAATGACAACGGGCGTTCTGGTATCTTTCAGGGCATAAAAAGTTTGCGCTGCGATTCGACTGTAACCGACAAAAATCAGTCCGGGAGCATAGCAAATCAGTGCCAGAGCGGTATTTTCAAGAGCGACCAGATCAAATTCTCCGCCGAGAAAAAACAGTGAATAGATTGGCTTGGCACAAATAACCAACCCGACAATAGCGGGCAGAGTAAACAGGGTAATCAGCGTCATGGCAAAGGTTAACGATTGCCGCAAACCTTCCTGGTCATCCTCGGCAACCTGGCGGCTCATCATTGGCAAAGCTGCCTGCGCCAGAGAAACGATAAAAATTCCCTGCGGAAACTCAAATAGACGTTGACCATAATAAAGATAGGAAACGCTCCCCTCGGGAAGAAATGAAGCAAGGAGCCGGGTCACAATAATATTAATTTGATAGATAGCAACACCGGCAATACCAGGCAACATCAGAGTCATAATCTTACGTAAATGGGGGTCTCCCCGAAAATTGAAATCGAACCTTAAACGGATCTTGTAGCGGCATAATACCGGGAATTGCATCAATAACTGCACAATTCCCCCCAATAAAACCCCCACCGCCAGAGCATAAACAGGCTGAGAAAATAAATGCCCCATGGTCAGGGCGCTGAGGATCATTGCGAGATTCAGGAAAAGTGGGGAAAGAGAGGGAACAAAAAAGTGACCACGCACATTCAGAATGCCGGTCAATAAAGCCAGTATCGATACCAGCCCGATATAGGGAAACATAATCCGGGTCAACTGCTCGGTCAGCTGTAGCTTCCCGGCAACCTGACCAAAGCCATAACCAATGATCTGCACAATCCACGGAGAGAGTAAAATGCCCAGAGATACAACAATCAGCATAACAATCAGCAACAAACTGACACACCGGTTAGCTAATTGTTGCGCTTCTTTTTCACCCCGCTGATGGAAGACATCTGAAAAGATCGGCACAAAAGCGGCTGTCAACGATCCTTCACCAAAAAACCGGCGCAGCAGATTGGGGATGGTAAATGCCATAAAAAAAGCATCGGTCATCAACCCGGCACCAAACAACCGCGCGACTACTACATCACGAACAAGTCCTGCAATCCGACTCATCGAGGTTGCCAGTGCCATCACCATGGTTGCTGCAGCAATTTTTTTCTTCTCAATCATTCAGTTATTTTAATCCCCGATGGAGAACAGATAACAGTTTGAAGATGCGACATATTTTAGCAATAATTACTATTTTCTAACTTGACAGATAAAACATTAACCATTAGTATCGCGGCTCTTTGGAACCAGTTATTTAACGACAATAAGGAGAACAATTCGTGGCAAATCATAAATCTGCAGCAAAACGTAATCGTCAAAATACGGTAAAAAAAGCCCGCAATGCCCATATCCGCTCAACGATGCGTAACTTGGTCAAGCAAGTTCGTGAAGCTGTCACTGCTGGAAACAAAGAGGCAGCAGATGCTGCTTTTGCAAAAGCAGTCCCCTATATTGACAGAACTTCAACTAAAGGGGTTATCCATAAGGCAACTGCCAGTCGCAAGATCTCTCGCTTGAATAAACTGGTCAATACGCTTGATTAATAACACAGACAGTTTACTCACAGTGACCACCTGAATTTATTTGAATAATTAAAAGGAGCTATTATAGCTCCTTTTAATTATTCGGGTTTTTTCTTAACTAAACTCAAGATCAAGCTGTCCAGTAATGCTTCAGCATCAGCACCACTCGATTTCATCGCCAGGTCCGTTTCCAGAAACAACTCAAAAGCACGATAAAAATCGTTCCGCGAAAACTTTTTACCCTGTCGGATCAGATCATCAACCACGAAAAAGGGAACCCCGGCAACCTTGGCGATCTCTTTCGTCGGATAGTTCTGAACTTGCATTTCACGCACCTTCCATAGCCGCCGGAAGTGCAGGACTAACAGTGAGAGAATTTTCAACGGCGCTTCACCTGCGGCACTGAGCCGCAGAATCAATGTTAATGCCTTTGCGACATCACCACGAGCAACAGCATTACCCAGCTCAAAAATATTTTCAGCCCGCCCCCTGGATACGACAGCCTGGACATCTTTAACGTCAATCAGCGTGGCGCTACCGATATAGGTCAATAATTTATCCAACTCGGCATGAATCTCATGGAGATTGCCATCCATCATTGAACAGAAAAGATCTAGACCATCGGCAGAAATCTTCACCTCACCCCGACTGAGAATATGATGAATATAGCGGGGGATTTCTCTATCGGACAGAGGTTTAAATTCAACCAGAGTTCCATTTTTTTTGAATTGTTGAAAAAATTTACGGCGGTTATCAATTTTATCGGCAATAAACAACAGACAGGTTTGCGGTACCGGATTTTGCAGATAGGGAAGTAATTTTTCTAACTCGGCTGCCGGCAGTTGGTGTGCATCCTTAACCGTTACCAGCCTTTTCTCAGCAAAAACCGGATAAGTCATTGCCGCTTCAAGAATCAGCTCTGCGGTAACATCTTTTCCGTAGAACTGATTATCGTTGAAATCGTCCTGTGCCTGGGGTAACACAGCTTCTCTAACGGAACGTGCCGCCTGTTGGACAAGATAAGATTCCTGACCATATAGAAAAATAAGTTCGGGAACCTGCTGCGAACGCAATTTGCGATATAGTTCATCAGCATTCATCAATCAAAAGTCATCTAGCAAGCGATAAAAGAGGTCTTCTGACAGGCGAAATATCATCTGTTGTAACGCCTGTTGTCGAGCAAGTTCCTGAATGTTCTTATCATTGGACGCGCTATATTGCTCTCTCCACTTGACAGTACCTTTCCAAAGCACCTGATTGGTTTCAACCTGACGCAAGACAGCATCGATGGTTAATCTTGAGAGATAGGTACCGATATCATCATTTTTATTATATGAGAGTGACTTATTTTGATAATCACGAATAGTCCCCTCCAGAACAGCCTCTGCATTTTTTTGCTTCTCAACCTGGTCAATATTTTTGTTACGTGAAAAAACTTGACTGACCTGACTCGTCATCCTCGTTTCAAGTCGTGGCTCAGCCGTTGTATTAACAAAGAGTTGAATATAGAGTTTTTCCACTCCTCCCGGCAAACCATCAGCCTGACCGGGAAGGTGATAACCACATCCCGGCAAACAGAACAGAAGAATGAAAAGACTGGCCCACCTCATCAAGCTACCACGATATTGATCAGTCGACCGGGAACAACAATAACTTTACGCACCTGTTTTCCTTCAATAAAACGCTGTACATTGGGCTCAGCCAGAGCTTCTGCTTCGATTGATTGTCTATCTGCAGCAACAGCAACGGTAATTTTACTCCGAACCTTACCGTTCACCTGGACAACCAGAGTGATCTCATCCGCAACGAGAGCAGACTCATCCCAGGTCGGCCAACCAGAAGCTTCAACACTCTGTTGATATCCCAGCAAGAGCCAGAGTTCTTCGCTAATGTGGGGGACAAATGGATTCAACAGGGAGACAACCGTTTCCAACGCCTCACGTAAAACTCCCGGATTCTCTTGCCGCGA
This sequence comes from Desulfuromusa sp., assembly GCA_029934095.1. Lineage (GTDB taxonomy): Bacteria > Desulfobacterota > Desulfuromonadia > Desulfuromonadales > Geopsychrobacteraceae > Desulfuromusa. The sequence goes on from JAOZMV010000001.1 coordinate 14,401, forward strand.
TTTAAATGTATAGATCGCATTAACCAGCTCCATGACAGCAGCAATAGCAGTATTGAAGTGGAAACGACCATCAACATCTTCACTGACTTTTTTGATGGTCTGATGGGTTTTACGCCGCAATTCTGCAGCCTCTCCGGTGACGCTCTCAGGAACAACCGCAGTCTGGATCAGTTCCAGATTATCTACAACCGCTCTCCAGACCCGATTGAGAAAGCGAAAACACCCCTCAACCCCCTGCTCGTTCCATTCCAGATCTTTTTCCGGAGGAGCTGCAAACAGGGAAAACAGTCTTGCAGTATCAGCACCATATTGATCAATCAGTTGATTGGGATCAATGACGTTCTTTTTTGACTTACTCATTTTCTCAGTGCGTCCCAGCTCAACCGGTTGGCCACAAAGAGTACAGTTACCATCAACCACCTGCTCGGGATACAGCCAACCGTGCTCAGGGCAGCGCTGCGTCTCCTTACAGACCATCCCCTGAGTCAGTAGATTGGTAAAAGGTTCATCAATATCGAGCAGCCCCAGATCGCGTAATACTTTGGTATAAAACCTGGCGTAGAGTAAATGCATCACTGCATGCTCAATCCCACCAATATACTGATCTACCGGCAACCAATAATTAGCCGCCTTTTTATCTAACGGGCCAGCTGTGTATTCTGGGCAGGTATAGCGGGCAAAGTACCAAGAACTTTCAACAAAGGTGTCAAAAGTATCACTTTCCCGCCTTGCCGATTTTCCACATTTCGGACAGTCAACCCTCAAAAAATCATGGTGCCGCGCCAGGGGTGAGCCACCCTCCCCGGTCAACTTGACATCGAGAGGTAATTTCACCGGCAGATCTTCTTCTGGCACAGGAACCGCACCACAGGAGTCACAATAAATAATCGGAATCGGCGTTCCCCAGTAACGTTGCCGCGAGACCCCCCAATCACGCAAACGATAATTAACCGTTTTGCGCCCCTCACCACGAGTTTTAAGAAAAGTGGTTATCTGTTCTTTTGCCGTCTCATTATCAACGCCATTAAATTGGCCAGAATTGGTCAACAGTCCGGTATCAGTAAAAGCTTCAACCAACTGATCAGCAGCCAGCTCTTCACCTGCTGGTTGAATAACGACCCTGATCGGCAATTGGTATTTGGTTGCAAATTCAAAATCACGTTGGTCATGGGCGGGTACCGCCATTACGGCACCGGTGCCGTAACCCATCAGGACAAAATTAGCAAGAAAGATTGGAATGTTTTCACCATTAAGGGGGTTAACACAGTAGGAACCGGTAAAAATACCAATTTTTTCCAAATCTCCACTGGTTCGATCGGCCTTATCCTGACGCTCCACCGCAGCAATAAAATTCTTGACTTCCTCTTCCTGCTCCGCTGTCACTAATGATTTGACCAGTGGATGTTCTGGAGCCAAACTCATAAATGTCGCACCAGACAGAGTATCCGGGCGAGTTGTAAATACTTTTATTTTCTCTCCTTGGTCCACAATGGGAAAGTCAATTTCACAACCATAACTTTTGCCAATCCAGTTACGCTGCATTGCGAGTACCCGTTCTGGCCAACCAGGGAGTTTATCAGTCCATTCCAGAAGCTCATCAGCGTAATCGGTAATTTTAAAAAACCACTGCTCCAGTTCTTTAGGTTGAACCAGATTATGACAGCGCCAGCAGCAACCATCCTCTACCTGCTCATTGGCAAGAACGGTTTGACAATCCTCACACCAGTTGACAGAAGAACCCTTCTTGTACGCTAACCCTCTTTCAAACATTTTCAGAAAAATCAGCTGCTCCCAGCGATAATAATCTGCATCACAGGTCGCAAATTCACGCTTCCAATCATAAGAAAGGCCAATCCGTTTCAATTGATGGCGCATACTTTCAATATTTTCATAAGTCCATTTAGCAGGGTGGGTATTATTTTCAATTGCAGCATTTTCAGCCGGCATTCCAAAAGCATCCCATCCCATTGGGTGGAGAACATTGAACCCCTGCATCCGCTTGAAACGTGCGACGACATCCCCGATAGCATAATTACGCACATGACCCATATGAATACGACCTGAGGGATAAGGAAACATTTCCAGCAGATAATATTTTTCTTTTTCAGAATCCAGGGAGGCAGCAAAAGGTTGCTTTTCCAGCCAGACCTGCTGCCACTTGGCTTCAACCTCTTTAGGATTATACAGATTGTCCATATTTCCTCCGCGACGATCAGCGACACCATCGCTTATTAAATTTTGAGTATATACACGAAAACCGGCTAAGGCCGGTATCGATTGCAAACAAAGTATTGAGGAAAACAGGTCTTTCCTCTATAAGTGACCACCCTGACAACGGGAGAGAATCACCATGAGCTATTTGGCCCGATAAGTGATACGGCCACGGGTCAAATCATAGGGTGACAATTCAACTGTCACACGATCACCAGGAAGGATACGGATATAATATTTACGCATTTTTCCAGAGATATGGGCCAGAACCACATGATCGTTATCAAGCTTAACCCGAAACATAGCATTTGGTAATGGCTCTACGACAACCCCTTCAACTTCTATTGCTTCTTCTTTAGCCAACTCTGCCTCCTGAATAAAAAATTTCTATTTCACTAAGATTTAATGGAGTTATATTACATGTTCACACGTGGCTGTCAAGCCCCAGAACAGGGCTCAGTTCAGCTGCGCCTCAGGGTCAAGGAGCCGGCGAACAACTTCTATAAGACGGGTTGTCTGGAGCGGTTTAGTGATATATTCATTAGCTCCGGTTGCGATAGCCCGCTCCCGGGTCAAATTTGAACCCTCAGTCGAAATAACAATGATTGGAAGTTTTGCGTAAATAGCATCCTTACGAATCAAGCCAACCAGCTTCAAACCATCCATCATCGGCATATTAATATCGGTCAGCAGCAGGTCATATTTCTCACCAGACAATTGTTTCAGTGCAGCAACGCCATCACCAGCCTCAGTAATCCTCAAACCGGGAAGCCGTTGCAACGCAAATATAATGAGCTGCCTCATTGTTGGCGAGTCATCCACCACCAGAACCTTAGCTCCATTCATCCTTCACAAGCTCCATTAGCAAGTTCAATTAAATTTACATTGCAGTTTTAAAAATATTTTCTTTAATTCTGATCTAATAACCGCTCAATTGTTTCCATCACCATCGCCGACTTAAAGGGTTTAGTTATATACTGATCAGCACCAACAGCTTCACCACGAGATAAATCTTCGGGGGTTTTCTTTGCTGTCAGTAATATGATCGGGATATGGCGGGTCTTTGGATTTTTCTTGATCCGTTCACACACCTCAAAACCATCCAGTTCGGGAAGCATGATATCCAGCAATATCAAATCTGGAGCTTCAGCAGCAACAGCTTCAAGGGCTGCAAGCCCCGTGGTTGCACCCTGGACCAGATAACCTTTAGTGGTCAGAAGAATACTTTCCAACTTCAGTAAACTTTCTTCATCCTCGACGATAAGAATTTTTTTTTGCATAAGCCTCACCTCCACCTGACAACAGATCAAAACGATTATAACAAAAGACAACAGAAAATGGCTTCTTAATTTCAATCAGTTCCGTGTAAAGCTTGATCCATAGCTAACCCTGCTTGAGAAAGAAAAACTTCGAAGGCATTTGCGGCATAGAATGGTTGGCTGGCTGGAAAATTATCGCCATACAAAAGGGCAACAACTTCTCCATCACTCACCAATGGGCCGAGAAAAACCTCTTCGGGCACTCCTTGTAAAAATTCTTTCAGTCTCTTTTCACCAAGCGAGTTTTTCAAAGCAGCACGGACGACAACTTTATCTTTTAAAACTTGTGCAAATAGAGATTCCGAAGCAACCGGCAAACGCATTTTCCGCACAATATCATCAGCAGAAGTATCAAAACCAGACAGTCCGAACTGTCCTAAACCGGCCAGTTGGTTCCCTCTGACATCAAAAATAATAGCTCGATCCATAATCTCACTGGCATAGCGGAGAATCAGAAGGATTATCCCACCGCCAAGTTCGGGGTGATCCAGTTCTGCCAGCATCCCCCTCAGCAGATCCAACCCATACTGGCCCTGCTGAGTTTCCATTTCACTCAACTCACGCTCAATTAAATCATTATCAAGTTCATCCTCGCAGCATAGTTCAGCAACCCTCTGCCCCTTAACAACGAGGCGCTGCGAACTGAGTCCATGCTCAAGCATAAAATCAAGGGGATTCAAAGAAGAATGAACAAACGGCTTTACCTCTTCGAGTTGAAAAGAGAAGTGACCTGTAGTCCAAGAAAAAAAATTAAAAATAATTTTTTCAATCTGCGCCACGATAACAGCTTCAATCTCTGGAGCTGCAATTTGAAACTTATAAGTTAAAATTGGACCCAGAGGTTGCGGTGATTTGAGGCCTTTCTGCCAGGCCAGCGCCTCAACCAGTTGATCTTCAGTTATAATTTCAACCCGCAGTAAAAGTTGTCCTATGTTTTCCGGGAAAAAGCTGGAAGAGGCGCGCACAACCTGGCCATCCACAAAACAGACCAGACCCTCTCCCTGTGGGCCTTTAAGAATCAGTGTTCCCGATTTTTTACTGAGGCTGAGAATCTGGAGGATATCGCAGATCCCTAAGTCTTCCAAATAACCTTCAAGTGCCATAACTGAAATATTCCTGATTATTTTTAGTACTTATTATACAAAAGGCAACGTCTCAACATAACATCAAAAATTCTTTTTGCCCCGCCCTTTGAACTCGAGTCGCAACGGAACTTGACCAAAATCAAATTTCTCCCGAAAACAGTTGACCAGATAACGCTGGTAAGAAAAATGAATTTTATCTGGCCGGTTTGTAAACAACACAAAAGTTGGCGGCCTCACTGCAGCCTGAGCTGCATAATAAAACTTGATTCGTTGATCACCAGCCATTGCGGGGGGATGCTTACTGACAAATTCTTCCAACCCCTGATTCAGTTTGGCGGTAGGAATACGCTGATTAAACTCGGCAGCAACCTCCTCTACCTTGGACATGATTTTACTGACCCGTTGCCCGGTCAACGCAGAAACAAACAGCAGCGGAGCAAATGGTAAATATTTGAAACGTCGCTGGACCTCGGCAATAAATTTCCCCATCGTTTGATCGTCTTTTTCTGGCAGATCCCACTTATTTACGACCAGAATCAATGCCCGCCCTTTTTCATAAGCATATCCAGCAACCGCAAGGTCCTGGTCTGTCACACCGTCTGCAGCATCAATAACCATCAAAACGACGTGAGCACGATCCATTGCTTTGAGCGCCGTAACAGCACTGTATTTTTCCACTAATTGACTGATTCTCCCTTTACGCCGAATCCCGGCAGTATCAATCAGGACAAAACGCTTCTGGTTATAAACAAAAGGGGTATCAATACTGTCACGGGTTGTTCCTGAAACAGGGTTAGCAACGACCCGTTCATAACCAAGCAAACGATTAACCAGTGATGATTTTCCGACATTGGGACGGCCAATAATTGCCATGCGGATTTCATTCTCTGTCTCTGTATTCTCTGGAGCCGGGGGTAACAGTTTTTCTAAATCATCGATAAGTTCATTAATACCACGGCCATGTTCTGCAGAAAGAGAATAAAGCTTATCAACTCCCAGAGCATAAAAGTCAGCGATCTCGATTTCCTGTTTTTCGCCATCAACCTTATTGATTAAATAGAAAACCGGCTTGTCAACCTGCCTCAACATTTTAGAAATTTCGATATCCGCCGGGGTCAAGCCATCCTTGACATCCATCAGATAAAAAATAATATCCGCCTCTTCAATAGCTAACTGGGACTGCTCGCGCATCTGTATCAACAGCCGATCATCACTGACGGGTTCAAAGCCTCCCGTATCAATCAGCAGAAAAGGTCGTAAGAAACGGTTGACTTCAGCATAGTGACGATCACGGGTGACTCCGGGAAAATCCTCAACAATCGCTTTACGTTTTCTCAGTAACCGATTGAATAATGTCGATTTTCCAACATTGGGTCGGCCAACTATAGCTACAGTTTTTATCATTCAGTTAAATCTTTCTTTATTTGGATTAGGAACAAGGGGCAAGGAACAAGGTTCAAGGATAATCAGAACCTGAAACCTGAAACCTGAAACCTGAAACCTGAAACCTGAAACCTGAAACCTGAAACCTTGAACCTGAAACCTTGAACCTTGAACCTTGAACCTTGAACCTTGAACCTTGAACCTTGAACCTTGAACCTACTTCTTGCTATAACCTAGTTCACGCAACATTCGCTCACTCTGACTCCAGTCTTTATCAACCCGGACAAACAGTTCCAGAAAAACCCTGGTCCCAAGTAAGCGCTCCATCTCTTTCCGGGCTTCCTGACCAATAGTTTTGATCATCTGCCCCCCCTTACCGACGATAATTTTTTTGTGGCTATCGCGTTCAACATGAATCATTGCCTGGATAACAACCAGATTCTTCTCAGGTTTTTCCTCGAAAGATTCAACCTGCACCCCGACACCATAGGGGATCTCTTCATTAGTGCGGCGCATAATTTTTTCCCGCACCAGTTCGGCAACAATAAAACGCTCGGGCTGGTCGGTCAATATATCATCAGGATAATACTGTGGACCTTCCGGCAGATAAGGCTCAATGGCCTGCAACATTTGTGGGACACCATCTCCCCCTTTGGCCGAGAGAGGAATCACCTCAGCAAATTTAAACCGTTCGCTGTACTGCTTAATTAACCGGAGTAACCGGGGGGGCTTAATCAGATCAATTTTATTGATAATCAAGAATACTGGAGCGGAGGATTTTTCCAGCAACTGGAGGATATATTCATCTCCCCCACCGGGCGAATCATCGGCTTCAACCAGAAACAGAATCAAATCGACGTCAGCACAGGCACCAACCGCCTGATCAACCATAAATCGATTCAACTTCCCCTTGGCTTTATGAATCCCCGGGGTATCAACAAACAGGGCTTGACCACCCGAAAAGTTATGGATACCAAGAATCCGATTGCGCGTTGTTTGCGGTTTGTTTGAAGTTATCGCAACTTTCTGCCCCAGAATTCGATTGAGCAAGGTCGATTTTCCAACATTGGGACGGCCAATAATTGCAATATAGCCAGATAAAAATTTCTCTTCAGTCATAATATTATGGTGTCTCTCTTAAGAGCGGATGATCCAGCGCTACCGCCGCCGCTTTTTGCTCTGCACTTTTTTTGCTACTGCCACTCCCCTTGCCCAGCAGTTTCCCGGAAAAATAAACTTCCATGGAGAAAACCCGCTCATGATCGGGGCCGGAGACCTGTGCTAATAAATATTCCGGGAGGTTACCATACTGTGCCTGCAAACGTTCCTGTAAATAAGTCTTATAATCACTTCCATAGCGTAACAAAGCCGACTCTTTGATCGCGGCACTAAAAACCCTTTCGATCACCAAACTCACAGCAGCAAAACCGCCCTCCCGATAAATAGCTCCCAGTAGCGCTTCCAGACCATCCGCAAGTAAACTCGACTTTTCACTGCCGCCACTCCGTTGTTCCCCTTTTCCCAAAAGCAGTACGGCGCCAATTTGTAACTGGCGGGCAATTTCAGATAATCCCCGCTCGCTGACAACTTCGGCACGAATTCTGGTTAACCCTCCTTCTGGAATGTCCGGATAATGACTGAATATCCAATCACTGATAACCAGTTCAAGGACCGCATCACCCAGAAACTCCAAGCGCTCATTGTGGGGAACAAATTTGACCTGTTCGTTGCTGAAAGATTTATGTGTCAATGCCTGGAGCAACAGTTGTCGATCGGCAAACGTATAACCGATAGTTTGCTCCAGTTCGGTCAGATGATTTTGCAAGCGCCCTCCTTACAGTTAAGTTGCTGTGCGGAGTATAACCAAATCGGTGAAGCAGTTCAATCACTTGCACCTAAAGATGCAAGCTATTTACCTTGATTCATTTCTCACCGATTCTCTATAATACAGATCATTCGGACAAATCATACTCGATAGCAACCATAGATACAGCAGACAACATGACCTTTGACACAATAACCGGCCATAAACAGCAGAAAAATATCCTGCTACGCACCCTTAAAAACCGGCGGATTGCTCATGCCTATCTTTTTGAAGGGCCTGATGGCATTGGCAAAAAATTGATGGCACTGGCTTTTGTACGCACCCTCTTGTGTGAAAACGGCAGCAGTTGTGGAGAATGTTCAGCCTGCCTCAAGGTTGACAATTTTAATCATCCGGACGTTCATCTTATAGAGGCCAATGGTTCCGCCATAAAAATTGATCAAATCCGCACAATCCAGCAGCAACTTTCACTCCGTCCGTTGGAGGGAGATTATAAAGTTTGCCTGGTTGATGGTGCCGAATATTTCACTAACGGGGCGGCAAATGCGCTTTTAAAAACCCTGGAAGAACCACAGCCAGGAACCTTAATTATCCTGCTGACAAATCATCCAGAAAAACTGCTACCAACAATTCGCTCCCGCTGCCAGCGTCTTCCCTTCTCACGCTTGCCAAAACAGCTACTGGCAACTATCCTGGCACAAAAACTCAACCTAAATACCGCTCAGGCAGCCGTTCTGGCAGCGCTGTCTGAAGGGAGTTTTAAAAAAGCGTTGGGACCACAACAGGAGTTTTTTCTGGAAAAACGCAGTAAACTGATTCAGTCCTTGTCAGCATTGTCATCAGGCAGTACTATTCCAACTTTCTCTTTTGCCGATGAACTTGAAGTTGAGAAGGAGTCACTTCCAGATATTTTAGATATTTTTCAGGCATTTTACCGGGATATCCTCTTACTTAAACATGGCCGGCCAGTAACAGAGCTGGTTAATCAGGATCTGCTGGAAATGTTGCAATTTCAGAACCAATCCACAACAACGGCCAGTCTGCTACTAAAACTAAAAGCGTTGGAATCTGCTCGCTTTCATTTACAGCGGAACGTCAATCGACGTTTGGCTCTGGAAGTTATGCTGATGCGGATCACCACCGCCTGAACTTTAAAAGGACGAACATTTTCATGGAAAGACTCAATATAGTCAGTATCTCTTTTCATACTGCAGGAAAGATTTTTGATTTTGATTCACTGGATTTCAAACTCATCCCGGGTGATAAGGTCATTGTTGAAACAGAGCGCGGTCGTGCACTCGGAACTGTTATCAGCAAACCACGTGAAATCGCCCCGGATAAAGCCCCGCCAAAACTTAAATCAATTTTGCGTATAGCCGCAGAGAATGACCTGCAAATGGCTCAAAGCAACTCCCTCCGGGAACAGGAAGCGCTGCAGTTTTGTAAGCAACGGGTGAAGCAGCGGAACATGGAGATGAAACTGGTACGTGCAGAATATTTGTTTGATGGGTCTAAAATCATTTTCTACTTTACTGCTGATGGTCGCGTTGATTTTCGTGAGTTAGTACGTGATCTGGCACAACACTTTCGCACCCGCATTGAAATGCGGCAGATTGGGGTCAGGGACGAAGCCAAGCAGGTAGGTGGACTGGGAATCTGTGGTAGAGAACTCTGTTGCAGCAGCCATCTGCGTGAGTTTGTTCCAGTATCGGTAAAAATGGCGAAGGCACAAGGGTTGGCGTTAAATCCCACTAAAATTTCCGGGCAGTGCGGTCGCCTGTTGTGCTGCCTGGCGTATGAGTATGAAACCTACAATGAAATGAAAAAAACCTTACCCAAATGTGGTAAAAAGCTACAAATTGAATCGGGAGGTGTTGAAGTCATTTCACGGGACATTCTGGCGCAAAAAGTGACCCTGAGACAACAGAATGGTGATCGCTGTCAGATGCATATTTCTGATCTTAAAAAAGAAATCAGCAACGTGGAAAAGGGGGCAACGGAATCTCTGCCTAAAAACGACGAGCAGAATAAAAAGAAAGCTCCAGAGCGTGCAGACAGAACCAAACATAGACCCGGAAGATCACAACAACAGCCCAACAAACAGAAAAGCAATGAGAAAGTTGCCATAGAACCGGTTCAGCAATCAAGCAATGAGAACTCAGACCAGGAAAAGAAAAACAAACGGCGGCGCAGGCGACCGAGGCGGCGCTCAAACCGGCAAACAAAGCCGCCAGAAAATAAAACCTGATGAGATCGTAACATTTGACCATTATATTTTACCGTGCAGCAAACCTGAGATAACCATGCTATCCGCCTATGGGAGCTTGAAATGAGCAAAACTTTTTATGTAACCACACCGATTTATTACGTCAACGATGTCCCCCACATCGGTCATGCTTATACAACCCTGGCCTGTGATGTCATTGCCCGTTACAAGCGCGCCAGAGGCTATGATGTTGCCTTTTTAACCGGAACTGATGAACATGGTCAAAAAGTGGAAATGGCTGCTAAAGCGAATGGCGAAACCCCTCTTGAACTTGCTGACCGTGTGGTTAAACGCTTTCAGGCCCTCTGGGACAAATTGAATATTTCCAATACTGATTTTATTCGCACCACTCAAGAACGTCACAAACATACAGTTCAGGAACAGTTCAAAGCAATTGAAGCCACAGGGGATATTTACCTTGGGGAGTACGAAGACTGGTATTGCACCCCCTGTGAAACTTTTTGGACAGAGACACAATTACTTGATGGAAATTGCCCTGACTGTGGCCGTCAGACAACCAAATTAAAAGAGGAATCCTATTTTTTCCGCATGAGCAAATATCAGGATCAATTGCTCAAACATATAGAAGACAATCCAGATTTTATTCAACCCAAGTCCCGTCGCAACGAAATACTCAGTTTTATCCGTGAGGGATTGCGCGATCTGTCCATTTCACGAACTTCATTTTCCTGGGGCATCCCTGCTCCCGGCAATGAAAAACATGTCATTTATGTCTGGTTCGACGCTCTGACCAACTATATTTCGGCCCTCGGTTATCCCGAAGATAAGGATGGCAATTTTGCAACTTATTGGCCGGCAGTTCATGTGATCGGTAAAGATATTTTACGTTTTCATGCCGTCTATTGGCCAACGTTTCTACTGGCTGCAGGACTGCCATTACCGGAGAAAGTTTTTGCTCACGGTTGGTGGACAGTTGATGGGCAAAAAATGAGCAAAAGTTTGCGCAACGTCGTCGAACCAAACATGCTGATTGATACCTACAGCGTTGATGCTATTCGCTATTTTTTACTCCGCGAAGTTCCCTTTGGTCTCGATGGTGATTTTTCTCATAATGCCCTGATCCACCGGATTAATTCTGACCTGGCCAATGATCTCGGCAACCTGGTCAGTCGCTCCACCGCCATGCTCAGTAAATATTTTGATGGAGAACTTCCCGCTCCGAGTAAAGCAAACAGTGTAGATCAGGCTTTCATCGATCTATTTTCAGACACCATCGTAAAAATTGATACTCATCTGAATAATATGGCGTTCAATAAAGCACTGATGGCCATTTGGGAACTCATTTCAGCAGCTAATAAATATATCGATGAAACTGCGCCATGGGCACTGGCAAAAGATTCAAAACAGCGTGAACGGTTGGCAACAGTCATGTATAACCTACTTGAATCGATCCGTATTATTGCCCTGTTTATTGCCCCTTTCATGCCAGCTACCGGTGAAAAAATCCTCCAGATTCTCGGCTGTGACCACAGCAACCTTACTCTTGACGGTCAAGATCAATGGGGTGGGTTGAAGCCCGGAACATCTATAGAAAAAGCTGCTCCACTGTTCCCAAGAATAGAAAATAAATAGGAATGGAGAAAAAAATATTTCCCCAGGGCGCACTATGCGCCCTGCTTTCGTTTGGAGCCCATAAAGTTGACAAAGAATAGACTCCCCTTATTGGTTGACAG
>JAOZMV010000045.1 GCA_029934095.1 Desulfuromusa sp.
ACCAGCAATTTACAGCTGCCATTCTCTTTATAATCAGCCACCTCCAGAATCGTATCGACCGATTCCTCCTTGGCATCATTGATAAATGCACAGGTGTTGACAATGATAATATCAGCCTGACTTTCATCAAGAATGATTTCATAACGATCCAACGGTAAATGGCCCAGCATCACCTCAGAATCGACCAGATTTTTCGGACAGCCAAGACTGACCAGACTCACTTTTAATTTATTCACGCTGTTTCCTACGACCGCATATTTTCAAACTGCAATTCAATCTCAAGATCTTTCCCTTTCAACATCTGCATCACCTCTTGCAGATCATCAATCTTTTTGCCCGTAACCCGCACCTGATCCTCCATGATCTGTGCTTGAACTTTCAGCTTGGTTGCCTTGATCAGCTTGACAATCTCTTTTCCTTTTTCTTTATCGATCCCCTGAATAATTGCCGCTTTGACCCGTACCGCTCCGGCAGACGCACTCTCCTCTTTGCCATAATTAAAGCATTTTGGGGAAACCTTACGGCGCACCAGTTTAGCAATCAGGATATCTTTAATCGCCTGCAATTTATAATCATCCGCCGCCAGAATATTCAGGCTCTCTGTTTCCAACGTCACCTCATTGGTCGTTCCCTTGAAGTCATAACGCTGGGATATTTCTTTTACCGCCTGATTGACGGCATTATCAACTTCCTGAAAATCAACTTTCGAAACGATGTCAAAGCTCGGCATAATCATTCTCCTTTTCAATCTATATTGGTCAAAATAAAATAAAGCTCAAAGAATCAAAGACTTATAGTATAAAACCGCGCCGTGATAAAAGCAACGGAACGGTTATTGGGCAAAAAATCAGCTATTTTATATAAATTTAAAAGCTCATCTGCTCTGCAGGATCAACGACTTCTACCCCTTCCGGTCGGTCAAACGTGAATAACTTATCCGAAAGTTTCTGGTTCACCCGCACCTCACGAAATTTAATTGCAGTTCTATTCCCGTTAGGATCAGTCACCAGAGTTGATAGTATTGGGAATATTTCACCGGTTTTATTCTTTTTCAGCCATGTATTAACAGCTTTCTCGCTCACCACAATCTCTATCTTCTGGATAAATTGTGATTTTTTACGTGGCTCAAGCTGTAACAGATAACCCCCGGTTGCAACTATTCGGGGAACTCCCCAGCTGATAGAAAAATCTCGCGACAGGTTACCGAGACCGCTGAGAAAGGTGACAGGATTCTCCCCCTGCTGCGCATCAATCTGACTGATATCACTCTCAATAACCTGACGGTTTTCAGGGAGATAGACCCACATCATCTGGCCATCTGAAATAATTTCCTGGACATTGGGTTCCTGATATTGCCAACGAAATTTTGCTTGCGGAGATTTCTGCACCGCCGCGGTTTCAAACTTGAACTGGACGACCCCCTGGCCATGTTGGGTTCGATCAATTGAGGCAATGTGGGACTCCTGAAAAAAATCTGCACTGAAATCCGCTATCCGCTCTGATTTTTTAGTTTGCTCCTTGAACGGGGTTTCCAGGGCAGCAATGACACCGCTCAATTCAACCTCTGCCGCTGCGGAGACCCCCGGAACCAACAGTAACAGCAACAGACCTGTAACCAGCCCTTTTAACATGACATAGCTCCTGTTTAATTAAGATCCAGCAAAAGATAAGTCTAGCAGATTTCAACAGGTGAGGATAGCAGTTGCAACTCTCTTCATTATTAAGGTAGGGATAGAATGATTTTTGCAAAAAAGAGATGAAAAATTCAGACCCCTTTATATACCGGGGAAATCAACATATATCCGGAGCTATTGACCTTCATCTGAATTGTTATCGATCCTCTTTCTGACCAGCTTTTCCGCTTCAATAAAAACCCGTTTAACTCTCGGGAACCGGGCTTTGATCTGTGAATCCAGCTCCGCTACCTGTTGCTCAACTGCAGCTGCAGAGGCGCTATCGACAAAATCGGCACCCAAAGTGACCAGAATAAAGTCCGGTCCCATATGCATGGTGAGGATCTCGTTGATCCCTTCGATAAGGGGGCTTTTCTGCACAATTTCCTGAATTCCCTGCACAATCTGGGGCTCGGCACTTTCACCGATAAGCAGGCTTTTTGTCTCACGAGCCAACCATATCGCCGTCCCAATCAGGATAAAACCAATGATGATCGAGGCACCGCCGTCAAAATAAATACTTCCGGTCAGTTGCGTCAGACCAATACCGATCAGGGCAACCAGCAAACCAAGCATGGCCGCGGAATCTTCAAACAGAACAACAATAACAGAGGGATCTTTGGTCTGGTTAACCGCCTCAATATAACCATTTTCCCCTTTGGTTCGTCTGAATTCACGCAGTGCAAAAAGCCACGCAACCCCCTCAAATATAAGCGCCAGACTCAGAACCAGATAGTTGATCAGAGGATTTTTTGCCGGTTGAGGATGAAGCAGATGGTGAATTCCTTCATAAACAGAGATGCCGCCACCCAAAGCAAAAATAAGAATGGCAACAATAAAGCTCCAGAAATAGATCTCTTTGCCATGACCAAAAGGGAAATCTTTGTCGGCAGGCCGCGCCCCTCTTTTCATGCCATAGAGTAATAACCCTTGATTCCCGGTATCGACCAGAGAATGAATCGCCTCAGACAACATTGCTGAACTGCCGGTGATTGAGGCTGCAACGAACTTGGTGACAGCAATCAGGGAATTCCCAAGCAGTGCCGCATAGATCACTTTTTTTGAGCCAGAAGCCATAGTCTTTCAAGTTCCACTTTTTATGCAGGATGCAGCCTGGTTCAAACACGCTGCCGGTCAAAAAGGGTCTGTAAATCAAGCAGGAAAACGATCTGTCCATCTCCCAAAATTGTTCCGCCGCTACAACCACGGATCTGATCAAAAGGGGACGGTAAGCGCTGTACAAAAACTTCACGCTGGCCGACTAACTGATCAACCACTAAACCAACTTTACGCCCCAGCACCTCGGTAATAACCAGTGGAATCGGATCAAGGTGTGCCCCTTTAGGAGCTTTTAGCATTTTGCGCAACGAGAGCATCGGCAAGAGTTCATTCTGGTAATGAACCATCAGTTGTTTGCCACTACTTTGAACTTCCTCAGGGGAAATTTCAACAGTTTGCACCACCCGGGTAATTGGTATCGCCATTCTGCTACCAGCGCACTCGACCATAAGCACCCGGATAATTGCCAAAGAGAGGGGCATTTTAAGAGTTATCCGCGTCCCTTCTCCCGGGGCTGAATCGATCAGCAAAACCCCTCCAACCCGCTCCACTGCTGTTTTAACCACATCCATTCCGACACCACGACCAGAAGTTTCACTGACCTCTTCAGCCGTAGAGAAGCCGGGATGGCAGATGAGTTGCAACAGATCATAGTTACGGATTGTTTGTGCCTGGGCTGGATTAAGCAACCCTTTTTCGAGTGCCCGTTGGCGAATTTTTTCGGGGTCGATACCACGACCATCATCGGCAACCTGCACCAGAACCTGATCCCGCTCCCGCCAGGCTTTGATAGAGATCACGCCACTTTGTTCTATACCGTGATCAACCGCATTGCGAACCATATGGATAAGAGGGTCTGTCAGCTCTTCGACAATTGCCCGGTCAAGCTCAATCTCTGCCCCTTCCAGCTTGAGCTGAATCTCTTTATCGTGACTGCGAGAGAGGTCGTGGACGGTTCGAGATAAACGCCCGGCCAGACTTTCCAAAGAGACCATGCGCACCTGCAAAACCTGATGATGAAGGTTTTTTACCAGCCGTGCCAACTGTCCTACACCATCATCCAGTTCTTGCCAGTTGTCCTCTTTGAGTGCATTTTGCAGCTGATAACGATTGGTAATCAGTTCTCCGGTGAGGTTGATAAGATGATCGAGGAGCTCCGTACTGACCCGCACACTCTTATCGGGAGAACGTTTTAGCGGTGATTTTTCTTCCACTGGCTCATCAGGGAAAGTGATGACTTGCAACTCACTATATTGCTGAAGTTGTTGGTAGATCTGTTGCTGCGGGATGTCACTCTCCAGCCGGACAAGTAACTGATTAGGGGCATCCCCCTGAAGTAAGTCTTCAGTGGAAGGAGTTGACTCAAGAATTGTCCCCAGGTCTGCCAGCTTCTTTAACAACACCAGAAATCGCGGCCCTGGAATAGCAACTGACTCCTGAAGTTGCAGTTGGATGAGTTGCCCCCGCCCACACGCTGTCAGTTCAACTGTTTTAGTCTCCGCCACACAATCAACAGCAGCTTCTGGTTGCTTTGAAATACCGGCAATAAAGCTATCGACGTTCCGTTCCGGCCTGCCATTGCGGATATCGCCCAATAACAATTCCAGCAAGTCAACAGCTTCAAGCAGCCAGTCAATTTCAACACCACTAATCTGCCCAAGTTGACGACAATCGGCGAGGTGATCTTCCAGATGATGAGCCAGCCGTGCAGTTTCAGGATATTCCATGCTTGCCGCCATCCCTTTAATCGAATGGGCGCCACGAAACAGGGCATCAATTCCATCCTGATCCTGCGGGTCAGAATCAAGCTGCACCAAAAGATCAACCATAAGCTGGAGATGTTCAGCCGCTTCGGTCAAAAACATTTCTCTGAAATTATCCATATCCATTAACTGTGACCTGTTCGGAAAATATGATTTGACTTATTCAACGACAACCCGCTCAGCAACCTCAAGAACTTGAGCACTCTTAAATGGTTTAACAATAAAATCCCTGGCGCCAGCGTTAATGGCCTCCAGAATCAGCCCTTTCTGCTCCAAAGCACTACAGACAACAATTCGGGCTGCCGGGCTATCAGCCAATATTTTTTTTAAAGCATCAATCCCTCCCAACTCCGGCATAACAATATCCATAGTAACCAGATCGGGTTGATGAGTTTTATACGCTGCAATGGCCTGCTCACCATTGTTGGCTTCAGCAATAATCTGCCAGCCAGCCGGTTCAAAAATATCTCGCAGCATGGCGCGCATAAATAGAGCATCATCAACTATCAGGACTCGCTTTGACAACTCAACCTCCCACCTGGGCACAGAGTGATTCAAGTTCTAGCTGTAACCGGTCAAGGTCGAATAGACCGACCATCTTCCCGCGCCAGTTGATAATATCATTGATATAACTTCGCTCCGTATAGTTCTGTACCTGAGTTGCCGGGCTTATTTCAACATTAATTACAGCCTGCACCTGATCCACTCCCAGTGCAACGGGACCACGTTGATTAACCAGGACAATCAACCGTTGCCCAAGCGTTCCGGAAGGAAGATCCAGCAACAAGGCCAGATCGATAACTGGAACGATCCGTCCATGAAAACTGATGGCTCCGGCAACGATTGTTGGTGAACCAGGAAAAGGATAAATTTTCTGATTTTCAACCACCTCCTGCACTTCAACCAATTCCAGAGCATAGGTTTCATAGCCGACAGTAAATGGCAGAAGTTGCTTCATGGTTGCTCTTGCTCCAGGTTGACACCAAGGTTGAAACGGCTGACCGAGGTCAACAGCTCATCCGCCAGATGGGAAAGTCGCTGTGAAGCAAAGGTCATCTCTTCCATTGATGCCGTTTGCTCCTCAGTTGCCGCAGAGACCTCTTCAGTTGAAGCTGCATTATCTTCGGTAACCCGGGCAATCTCTTCAATCGCCGCAACGATGACCTGAGCACCTGAGCTCTGTTTTTCGGTCAGATCGCGGATACTGACCGATTTGATCTGTGCCGCTTCAGCTTTATCGATAATGACTTTGAATGCTCTATCAGTAATATCAACCGCTTCCCGACCTGCATCGATAGATTTGACACTCTCATCCATTGATTGTTGCACTTTTAAACTTTGCTCACGGGTTTGTTCAATCATGCGGGTAATCTCACCAGCTGAAACACTGGTGCTATCGGCCAACTTACTCACCTCCTCGGCAACGACCGCAAAGCCATGACCATATTCTCCCGCCCGTGCCGCTTCAATTGTCGCATTTAGAGCAAGTAAATTCGTTTTCTGCGCAATCCCGGTGATCACATCAATGATGGTACCGATTTTTTGTACCTGTTCACTGAAAGCGACAAACATCGCACCGTTTTCTTCAATCTGGCTGAGGACCTGCTTTAAATTTGCCAATGCCGTCACCGTCATCTCCTCACCATGACGAGCTGACAGGGTGGTTTCTTCTGCTGATAGTGACAAGCCGCTTGCCGAAGCGGCAACCAGATCAATCTGCTCCGCCATTTCTCGGACAACTTTGGAAGCACGTTCCACCATTTCAGCCTGAGTTTCCGCCCCCCGACTGATCTGCTCAATCGACCCTGCCACTTCGTGAGCAGTAGCAGTCATCTCTTCAGCTGTTGTTGCCTGAGACAATGACAACTCATTCACATTAAGAGAACTGGTACGAATCTGTCCAACCAGATTGCGCAAACTGGCAACCACCAGATTCAAAGAGTTGGAAAGATCCTCTGTTTCATCAGTGAACAGCCCTTTGCGCAAACGAACTTTACGACTCAGATCACCATCACTCAGGCGTTCTGCTGCTTCAGTCAGAATCTTGAAATTTGCCGTAAATGCTTTGGAAAATATCCAGCCAAAAATCAGACCGACCAGCAGAGCACCGATGATGGTAATCCATTGATGCGTCCATGCCGGGATCTCCATTTGTGGAACCAACAGGTTCAACATCACCACAGAAGCAACAACAAAGATAAATCCAACCACAAATTTGTAACTGATCTCAACTCGCATTTTCTTCTCCTTCAGCTTAAGCCTTCCCCCGCCTTGATATGGAAGATTGGAACGGGTGAAAACTTCTGCACCAACATACAAAAAGATATCGTCAATATAAAACTTTAGAATTTATGCCCTATCAGGCAACCGCCGGTAGATCCTTTCCGCAGGATCAATACAGACAAACAGTTTGCGGCTGGACAAAGCCATAGTTTCTGCTCTACCCAGAACCAGATAGCCACCTGGCAGCAGCGCTGCCGCTAGAATTTCCATGATCTGTTGCTGCTGTGCGCGGGAAAAATAGATCAACAAATTCCGGCACAGGATCAGATTAGCCCGATAAAACGGTTGATCCGCAAGAATATCGTGACGAAAAAACTGCACTCGTTCACGAATCTCCTCAATCAACCGGTATTGCTGGTCACTTTCGACAAAGAATTCTGCCAGCATCGCATCTGGAACGCCCTGAACTCGTTCGGGAGGGAAAAAACCTCGCTTGGCTCGAGTTAAAGCTTCCGGGCTCAGATCGGTGCCGACAATTGAGAGCAAATCTTCCTTGTAGCGTTGCTTTTGACAGAGTAAAGCAAGGGAGTATGGCTCCTCGCCGTTAGCACAACCAACACTCCAAATTCTTAACTTGCTACTGCTGTGACGTGAAACTTCCAGCAACTCGGGTAATATTTGTTTCTCCAATACCTTAAAAACACTTCCATTCCGGAAAAACTGTGACACATGAATACTCAGTGCTACCAGAAGCTGTTCCTGCTCATGGATATTTTCCCGTAGCAACTCAATGTAAGCCTCAGGGTCGTTATAGCCAACAGCCCTGATCCGTACCGCTAAGCGCCGTTTGATACAGGGAACCTTGTACGCTTCCAGATAAAAATTCTGCTGTTCCTGCAAAATTGCTGCTATCTGGCAATAAGCCGCATCCTCAAGATCACTGCCAACAAAGGGGCTACGACATGAAACCTCTGGATCCTCATCCTGAGATAAGGAGGAAACCGTTGCCGCCAGAGTGTTATTGGTATCAGGCGAAATGGTCAAAGCCACCTCGCTGACACCGGTACAGTTCACCATCTGGATGATGGATCCGCAGCCCCGGTTCCTGACTGACAACGCCGATTTGAGTCACGGTATGAGGTGGATCAATTTGAGCAGCCAGGTCTTTAAGTGGCGAGGTAAAAACCAACTCGTAGTCTTCCCCGCCGGCAAGAGCCAGATCTATCAAACCCGGATCATCTTGCAGCGCCTTCTGAAATGGTTGGGATAAAGGAAGATCGGCCATTTTCAACTCAGCACCAACCCCGGAGGCGGTAAGAATGTGACCAAGATCGGCGAGCAATCCATCGGAGACGTCAAGCATGGCGGTTGCCAGCTGTCGTTTGGAGAGCTTCTGTCCAAGGTCAACCTGTGGGGTAGGAGTATGAAAGCGTTCCACTAAACCACTATCGGGCTGCTGACCACATTGCAACAACTGCAAAGCCAGAGCACTATCACCCAGAGAGCCAGAAACATAGATAGCATCCCCATAGCTGGCCCCCTGACGGCAGAGAGCTTCACCGGCAGTAACCGTCCCTTGGACGGTCACTGAAATCATTAATCCACCAGGGGAACCACAGGTATCACCCCCAGCCAAAACCGCGCCATATTTCCCGGTTTCTGCCAAAAAACCAGACAAAAACTCTTCCATCTCCACATCACTGATATCTTTTGGACGACCGATCCCTAAATATAATGATTGCGGGGTTCCCCCCATGGCTGCGATATCACTGATATTGACCGCTGCAGCCTTGCGCCCCAGGTCATACCAGTTGCTCCATTCGCGTTTAAAATGGATCCCCTCAATGAATAAATCGGTACTGGTTAATAGATCTTGGCCCGCGTGCTGAGGCTGGATTGAGCAGTCGTCTCCGATTCCCAAGGTCAGATGGGAGGAGCTACCCACTTGCCGCTGAATCCAACGAATCAACTCAAACTCTTGCAGACCAGTTTTCTTATTAGCCACCATAAATTTTACCCATCATTAATTTTTATCTGCTAATTATTATTTTTCTTTCACCTTATGTCAAGGAAAGGTCGACAATAAAACAAAAAAAGAGTGCCCAGCAACAGCCAGACACTCTTTTTATTCAATCAGAAGGTTAAAACGAAGATTTATTTATTCGATCTACAATTAAACCTTTGGTCCTGCCTGGGTAAAATCAAACTCATCATTGTCAGTGATATATTTCTTGAAATTATTAACAAACATTCCAGCCAGTTTATTGGCAGTCTGATCAAAGCTCTCCTTGTCCGGCCAGGCATTACGCGGATTCAACAGATCGGTATCAACTCCGGCCA
>JAOZMV010000046.1 GCA_029934095.1 Desulfuromusa sp.
GTGCCTGTCCACGACCAAAACCGGTCATACTCTTGATCATGAATTATTACTCCTGGTTCTCAGATAAAATCGGATTATGCAGCAACTGACCCAATTTCGGTTTCTTTTCTTTTTGACCTCAGGGTCCGTAAACCCGATGACAACTACTTATAAAAAATCGAACCTACATGTTCCACTATCAATATAAAAAAATTTACACTTGCCTCCAGAAATTCAATTCTGGTTCTTCCTCCAGTAAGTTGTATTTTTTACATAACTGAAAGAAAAGTTGCAAGCTCTGGATATGCTCTTTTCCTAAATTATAATCAATCGTCTGCCAATAATTGACAACCGTTTCCACATCCAACCCGACTTTTTCTGCAACAGTCTTTGCGATTGGATACGGATCGTTGATTAATTGTTCACGAGACTGGAGCAACTGTTGCCCCAGTGCAGCTAACTCCAGAGGAAACCGGTCCAAGGCGTTACGATGAATCATCCAAAGGGCAAAGACAAACGGAAGGCCTGTCTGTTGATACCAGATTTCCCCAAGATCAAAAACTTGCATACCTGATGGTAATTGAGTGGTGAGACGCAGTGCTCTATCGCCGATCAGCAAAGCGGGTTTTTGCTGTTTTATCAAAGTTTCTATGGGAACGTCTGGAACGACATCGGTCACATTATGGAGGTCATAAAACTCACGAAAGATAATTCTCAATAAATTAATTGATGTCGCTGATTCGCCGGTGATCGCAATTTCTCTACCCGCTAATTCTGACAACTCAACCGGAGCAAAGAAGAGAACGCTTTTAACCCTGCCAACAGAAGAAATAGAATGATCAGGAAGTAACAGGTAGTCTTTCCAGTGCCTTGCGTATTCAAATGAGGAAGAGGGACTGGCATCCAACACACCTTGTTGTAGCATCTGATTCAATTCAGAGGGAACACCACTCACGAATCTCCCAGAGAAGCCATTATCTTTCAGGTGATGAAAAAAAGGGATACAGTTTAAATATGGGATATAACCCAATATCGGTTCAGTTGCTGGTTCCATGGAGAGCATCCAGAATTGTCAACAAACAACAGGCGGGAAACCATCCCACCTGTTGTTTGAATATATCCACATATATCGTTTATACCTTAGTACGTTCTAAAAAATTGGTGTCAAAATTACCGTCATTAAAGTCCTTATTTGCCATCATCTTTAAATGAAATGGTATCGTTGTTTTAATCCCTTCAATAATATATTCATCAAGGGCACATGCCATCCGCTTAATTGCTTCTTCACGGGTTTCAGCATGAACAATCAGTTTTCCAATCATTGAATCATAATGGGGCAGGACAGTATACTGATCATACATCGCACTCTCTATCCGCACACCCATCCCCGCAGGGGTATGATAGCCATTAATCTTTCCAGGAAACGGGGTGAATTTTTCTGGATCTTCAGCATTAATTCGACACTCGATAGCATGCCCGCTGATTTTGATATCTTCCTGCTGGTAGCGCAATGGCAGTCCGGCGGCAGAATTAATCTGTTCTTTAACTATGTCTACTCCGGTGACCATCTCAGTCACTGGGTGTTCTACCTGGACACGGGTATTCATTTCCATAAAATAGAAACTGCCATCCGTATCGAGAAGATACTCTACGGTCCCAACACTCGAATAATTCACAGCCATGGCAGCAGCAACAGCGCAAGCACCCATCTCCTCCCGCAGTTCCGGGGTTAAAACCGGGCACGGTGCCTCTTCAATCAATTTTTGATGACGCCGCTGAATGGAACAGTCCCGCTCCCCTAAATGGATAACATTGCCATGCTTATCCCCCAAAATCTGGATTTCCACATGGCGCGGATGTTCACAGAATTTTTCAATATAGACATCGGCCTTACCAAAACCAGCTTGAGCCTCGGTACGCGCGGTTGCCAAAGCATTACCTAAAGAGGCCGGAGAATAGACTATTTTCATGCCGCGACCACCACCACCGGCAGATGCTTTAATAATCACCGGATAACCGATATCATCCGCAATCTGTTGGGCTTCTTCAATTGTTTCAATGCTTTTATTGGTTCCGGGCAGGATAGGAACACCTGCTTCAGTTACCGTCTTCCGGGCACTGATTTTGTCCCCCATCCGTCTCATATTCTCGGCAGTCGGGCCAATAAAAGTGATCCCGCATTGTTCACAAATTTCTGCAAACTCGGCATTTTCAGAAAGAAAACCATAACCTGGATGGATGGCATCAGCATCGGCAATTTCAGCAGCACTGATAATCGCTTTCATGTTGAGATAACTATCGGCACTGGCTGCGGGGCCGATACAGATACTTTCATCCGCAAGACTGACATGCAGGGCATCATGATCAACATCAGAGTGCACTGCAACTGTTTTGATCCCCATCTCTTTACAGGCACGAATTATCCGCAAGGCAATCTCGCCACGGTTTGCTATAAGTATTTTATGGAACATTTTATCAACTCCCCATCAGGGTAATCTTCAAAATTCATAAACAGCTTTTTAAAAAACTACCTCTTCAATCTGCTGGAAATCAAAGCCGCTCAACCAGGAAGAGTGTTTCACCAAACTCAACTGGAGTTGCGTCATCTTTAACAATCTCCACAATTTTACATTTAAACTCGGCCTCAATTTCATTAAACAACTTCATTGCCTCAACCAGGCAAAGGGTTTGTCCGGCTTCGACAATATCCCCAACTTCAACAAAGGGGGCAGCCTCAGGTGAAGGCTTGCGATAAACGGTACCAACCATTGGAGACGGAACAGCATCGTAGTTATCATTAACTACAGGAGCATCTGTGGTGGGAGATGCTATTGTTGCAGCTACGGGTGGGGCTGAGATCGCAGCTGGAGCTAACGGAGCAGCAACCTGAATAAATTCTTTATCCGGCCCCCGTTTGATGTGAATTTTTTCTACCTGAGTTTCGAGATTAAACTCCGTAATATCGGTCTCGGTCACCAATTTGATCAAACTTTTCAGATCTTTCAGTTCCATTATTTTCCTCCTGAAAAACTTTTATAAACCTAATTGTTTAAATTGTTTCGGAATCGAAGTCAACGTTTCAAAACCATCTGCAGTGACAACAACAGTGTCTTCAATTCGTACACCACCAATACCGGGAACATAAATCCCCGGCTCCACAGTAAAAACCATTCCCTCAAGCACCTTTTGATCTGAACGGGATGAAACTGCAGGGTACTCGTGAATTTCTAAGCCTACCCCATGCCCCAAACCATGACCAAAGTATTCTCCGTAGCCCTGAACTGAAATAAAATCCCGGGCAACAGCATCCAGATCACAGATTGCCATTTCTGGTCGAATTGATGCAAGAGCTGAATCATGAGCTTCTAACACAATATCAAAGATTTGTCGAAGTTTTCTATCAACTTCACCAATTGCCAAGGTAACAGTCTCATCTGAGTAGTAACCATCCATTCGGGTACCAAAATCTATGGTAACCAACTCTCCTGCCTCTATTTTTTTGTCACTGGCAACGCCGTGGGGTAAGGCACCTCGAACCCCCGAAGCAACAATAAAATCGAACGCGTTCGTTTCGCCGCCTAAGCGCTTTAATGCGAACTCAAGCTCCATAGCTATTTCGAGCTCAGTCACACCCGGCTGAATTTGTGGCAAAACAGTATTAAAGGCCTGATGATTTAGATTTGCAGCTGACTTAAGAGCAGCAATTTCAGTTTTCGTTTTAACCCCACGCAGGGGCTGTAATTGCGTGGTGAGTGGACGCCAATCGAGAGAATCAGCCGCTAACCCGGCTAACTCTTCATAGAGAGCAACACTGACAGCAGCTGCATCAAAACCAACTCGCCTCACCCCCCGGTTAGACAATTCATTTACCACAGCTTCTAATTTATTATTATAGCAGCGAATATGATCCGCGCTGACCTGTTCCTGTGCTTGCTCAATGTAACGGGAATCGGTCAGGAAAATAGAAACATCCGCGCTAATAAATAAAACGCCATCAGTGCCAGTAAATCCACACAGATAGCGTATATTAGGGAGGCCAAAAACAAGTAATGCATCAAGGTTTTCAGCTGACAGGAGGTTTCTGAAGAAATGAGTTTGCTGTTCAGTCACACTCCATCCTGTTTTCCAGATGATCCGACAACGCACGTAATGCCAAGCTATAACCAAAAGCACCAAACCCAGAGATCTGACCGACAACAACCGGAGCAATATAAGAATGGTGTCGAAACGCCTCCCGTGCATGAATATTGGACAGGTGGACCTCCACCGTTGGCAGGCCTACGCCACTGACAGCATCACGCAAAGCAATGCTCGTATGGGTATACCCCCCGGGATTAATTATAATCCCGGAGAAGTTTTCCTGAACGGCTCGCTGCACCTGATCAATCAAGCCACCTTCATGGTTCGATTGATAGGTTTCCATTTCGTATCCAAGAGAGGCCGCCTCTTGACGCAATTCCTCCATTATTTGACTGAGCGTAGTGTGACCATAAATTTCCGGCTCACGGGTTCCTAATAAATTTAAATTTGGACCATTTAAAACTAATAATTTCATAGATCAAACCAGTGCCTGACGAAGTGCAGGGGCTTCACGCATAAGCAGATATCGCCCCTGCCCATAATTACCATCACGTTCAATCAACAGGGCAACAAAATATTCATCGTTTAAAGAATGAATTATTACATAATAATGTTCCGTCTTAATCGAAACTTCTTGCAAGGAACCTACCTTTAGAATGTTGGCCGCATTGCGTATTTCCTTGGTCACATTTGAATATTCAATGCCAACAAGATTCAAGTCAAGAGAGTTTTCATCAACACTGTACTGGTCAATTCCAATACCGTCATAACCCATTAAAATAGCACCAACACTGCCTGAACAACTTGAAACAATATTTTCTAAAATTGATTTAAACATTTCCTCTCCTTTGCTTAATATTAGAGAGCCATAGATTCAATGTATCCAAATAAGATGGGGTGTTCACAAGGGAAGAAACTGTTGTTTCTTTCCCTGAATCATACAATTTCCCGACAGCAACTTCTGCAGCATCGATGGACTCTACTGAAGCTGTCTGAACATCTTCACGCTGATTTAATAAGTCATCAACTGATTCTTCAGTGCCATCCTGATTCTTTTGCCGCAATTGACCTTCCAGCTCCTTAACTTTACGCCGAAGGGTTAAATCATCCGGATTCTGAACTGATAACTGTTGAAAAAGATCAAGCGCCTTCTCAGTTAATCCTTGTACTAAGTATAATTCAGCCAGGGTTGCTGACACCAGAACCGGAGCGGGTTCTAACGCTTCATCACTCTGAGAAACAGGGGCATCCAACGGTTCAGCACTGATAACCTCTTCTTCCGGCAAAGAAAGCAGAAGTTTGTTGATCACTGGATCAGCTGGGCTTATCTCTCTTGCCCTGAGGAGTAATTGACGTGCAACCACCTCATCACCCAGTAAAATCTGAACTCGAGCATAACCAACCAGCGCAGCCAGGCTGTCTTGATCCAATTCAAGGGCGTGTTCAAAGGCCACAACCGCACCATCGAAATCTTCCAACTGACAAAGAGTCCGAGCCAGCACAATATATGCGGGGCTGACATCGGGATGGAGATCCAACCCCTTGTAGATAATCTGGCGAGCATCAGCAAACATCCCCATTTTCCGATAGGTTTCAGCTAACGAAATAAAAATTGTCGAACTGGGATCTTTAACAAGAATTTCTGTATAAGCAGCAATTTTACCTAGAAGTAAACTCTGTTGATTCTGTTCAGTCATGATGCCCTCTTAAAAGTTTAGAGAAGAGGTGAAAAAACCGACGAAATGTCTTTTACCTGACACAACGAAACCCCACCAATCCCTCGATTAAGAACCAGCGTAAGGGATCCTTTTTTTACCTTTTTATCCCTCTGCATTGCAACGACATACTCATCCAGAGAGAAGGATGGAGGATCAATCGGCAGGTCAAGTGCCAGTAACAAGTTTGTTAGTCTTTCCACATCCTGTTGCAAACAGAGGCCCTGCTGTGCAGATATTTTTGCCGCGATAACCATCCCGACAGAGACAGCCTCACCATGTTTCCACTGACCATAACCTGACAACTTTTCAATCGCATGCCCAAAGGTATGGCCATAGTTCAAATGTGCACGAACAGAACCTTCTTTTTCATCCATTTCGACAATTTCAGCCTTTATCTGGCACGCTCTCCTGATTGCGTAATTAATCGCCATTGGGTCTCTATTTTTCAATTTTACAATATTATCTTCCAGCCAACAGAAAAAATGATTGTCGTGGATCATTCCATACTTAATCACCTCTGCCAGACCAGCAGAAACCTCTCTCTGATCCAGAGTATTCAGAGTTGTTGTATCGATAAAAACCATTTTTGGCTGATAAAAAGCACCTATCAAATTTTTCCCAAGGGGATGATTAATAGCGGTCTTTCCACCAACAGAACTATCCACCTGCGCTAGCAGGGTTGTCGGCACCTGAACATAGGGGATACCGCGCAAAAATGTTGCAGCGGCAAACCCAGCCATATCACCAACAACACCACCACCCAGAGCAATCAAACCACAACCACGATCAAATCCATTTTTAATTAGGAAATCATATATCGACTGGAGTGTTTCAGGAGATTTATACTTTTCTCCATCTGGCACATTGAAGTGTTGTAAAGAAAAACCGTTTTTTTCAAGCGCGGCACGGACAACAGAGCCATAGAGTTGATCAACTGTCGGGTTGGATATTACTGCGATTCGTTGTGGAAAATTAAGGTCAGAGAGTTCTTTACCTAAAGTTGTAAGAAGATCGGAACCTATCAATATCGAATAAGTTCTATCCGCAAGGGGTACTACAACCTTTTCCAGCATCTTTGACCTTTTCAAAAAAAAAGGGCAGGTCTCCCTGCCCTTGCTGACATGTCACTCTCAATTTTAATTATTCACGTACAATTCGTGGAGTAATAAATATTAACAACTCATTTTTAGTGACCTTTTTTGATTGTGATTTAAAAAAATTACCAAGAACAGGGAGGTTCATCAACCAGGGAATCCCCTCCTCAGATTCGGCAATATTTTCTACGAAAATACCACCTATAACTGTTGTTTCACTATCCTGAACCATAACTTTCGTTTCAGCCTTCTTGGTATCAATACTTGGAGCGCCAGCTAATGGGGTAAATGATGGTGCATCATTGGTTACCAGAATATCAAGAAGGA
This sequence comes from Desulfuromusa sp., assembly GCA_029934095.1. GTDB lineage: Bacteria > Desulfobacterota > Desulfuromonadia > Desulfuromonadales > Geopsychrobacteraceae > Desulfuromusa. The sequence continues at coordinate 7,199 of JAOZMV010000046.1, forward strand.
TAGAACCATCCGGATTGATAACCGGGGTCACTTCAAGTTTTAATTCAGCATCCACGAATTCAGTTTTAGGCCCATCATCACCGGAGGTCTGATAGGGGATTGACGTACCCTGACTGATTGTTGCCGATTCACCATTCAGCGTTGTTACCCGAGGAGTTGAAATAATCTTACCATTACCATCAGCCTCGAGAGCTGAAATTTGCACATCTAAAGTCCCTATATCAAGGACTGACTCACCTAGACGGAAGGCAGAACCAAGACCTGCTGTTGCGGTCATATCACCAACGGCATCAACCGTTGAGGTATTAACTTGAAAAGCACCGCCCGCGCTGGTGACATTTTCCAGGTAGTCACTAGGAGTATGTGTATAACCCCAGTTAACTCCCAAACTTCTTGAATAGGTTGAATTAACTTCAACGATCCGGGCTTCAATCATCACCTGCCGCGAAGGAGTATCCAGAATAACTATTAATTCTTTAATCTTTTCAATACGGTTGGGAACATCCGTAATAATCAGCAGCTTATCTCGACTATCTTCGGTAATGCTACCGCGATCACTCAGGAGTTCCGCACACGGTCCCGCGACATCTCCCAAACCGGCATAATTGACAGGGATAACCTGAGTAACCAACGGCTCAATTTTCTCCTGGGAACGATCTGCGGTCATTTCAGATTCTTTCATTGAGCGGATCGTCTCTTTCGGCAGAACCCGAACAACATTGCCTTCTTGAACCATCCCAAGACCCGTCACATCAAGAATTAAATCCAGAGCCTGATCCCAAGGGACATCAATCAGGCGAAGGGTAACGTTTCCTTTCACTTCATCCGATGCAATAAGGTTGAGATCACTGATCTCAGCAATCAGGCGAAGAATATCTCTGACATCGGCATTATCAAAAACCAGGGAAGTTTTTTCACCAGTATAGTTTCTCCCCTGAGTGCCAGTCTGATTAATAACTGGAGCCACTGATGAGCCGCCTTCAACAGGAGACGACACCTCAGGTAATGGCGTCAGACCAGCAACCGACTCAGAAGTAACGACAACACCCTGTGCAGAAACCGGCATTGTTCCAGTAGTGGCCGGTGATACTTGAGCGTAACGCTGATCATCAACAACGAATACGTAACCTGATCCATTTTCTTGTAAGTTATAAGGGACATCCCCTTTCAGAAGAACAACAAAGCGAACTTCTGGCTGTCCAGTCGCGTCGACCAGATAAGGAGTCACCGAATGAATTGCACTAGGAAAGGACAGAGTGTCAAAAATTCTACGCAGGGAATGCGGCAGAGTCGTACTTTTCAAAACAAATTGAACTTTATTGCCTTCACGAACTGGAGGGCTTATTTTAGCTTTACCGGCGAGGTTGATATAAATTTTGGAACGTCCACCTTCGGATGCAAAATTAATTGCAGTTATTTTTGCACTCCCAACCGTTGCAGGTTCCGCAAGAGCTGCCTCGACAGCATTCTGTGAGGGCTCCCAGGTAACAATGACTTGATCAGCAGCAATTTTGACTTTATAGGTTGGAAATACTGAGCCTACCACGTCAAACACAAAGCGGGTTTTATTGTCCAAAGATCCGACCCGAAGCGCGCCAAACCCGGCATTTAATGGAAATTTATCGTTATGTTCACCTGGCTGGACACCATATAAATCAACGATAAGTCTTTTGGGTGAATCAAGGGTGAAGTATCGAACCTGCTCAATCCCCGTGGTTGTCGACAACTGCACTCTCTTTTCTGCAACCGAAACAACTGAAAGTGAATCAGCTGCACAGAGTGGAGATACCAAAGCAACCGAAAAAAACATCAACAATGTACTGAGGAGCACAACGCTTCTTC
>JAOZMV010000047.1 GCA_029934095.1 Desulfuromusa sp.
CGACGATACAACAGGATTGACTCTTCAGCACCCTCGCGCAATGCAACTCGGACACAGTCAATAGCGGTATTACCACCACCAACGACGCAGACTTTTTTCCCCATACCGGTTGGTTTACCCAGATAGGCTTCCCGCAAAAATTCGATTCCACCTTCGAGGAAACCACTATACCCCTCATCCTCACCCTCAACACCCATCGGCTTGGATTTGTGAGCACCCGGTGCGAGAAGAACGGCATCAAATTTTTCTTTCAGCTCCATCAGGCTGATATCGGTTCCAACTCTGGTATCGTAAATAATTTCGACACCCATGGAACAGATAATATCGATATCACGTTGTAAAATATGTCGCGGCATCCGGTAGGCAGGAATACCAACAGCGATCATGCCGCCGCCAAAACCTTCCGGTAATGCTTCATAAATTGTACAGGGGTAACCTTCAAGTGCAAGATAGTAAGCAGCAGCCAACCCGGCCGGACCAGCACCAACAATGGCAATAGTTTTATCTTTTTTAGGTTTTGGCTGCATCAATGGCTGATGGTTATGCTTCCACTCGTAGTCGGAAGCAGTCCGCTTGAGAACCATAATATTGATTGGGCTGTCAACATTAGCACGGCGACAGGCAGTCTCGCAGGGATGGGGACAAACCCGCCCACAGATTGCCGGCAACGGCATGCTTTCACGGATAATGCTCAGGGACTCATCAAAACGGCGATCTTTGATCGCTTCAATATAGGCAGGGATATCAATATGGGACGGACATTTATCCTGGCAGGGAGCGGTCATTTTAAATTTATAATCAACCTTTTTTTTCTCTCTGTTCTCACCCCGAATATAAGCGAGATAGTCATCCCGAAAATGCTTGACTGTATCGACAATTGGAATCGCTGAAGTCATACAGAGAGTGCATTTACAGTTCTGCAGCAGCTCGGCAATATTCTCAATTGTATCCAGATCGGCCTCTTCACCTTTACCGGAAACAATCCGTGCCAGAGTATCCTGCATCACCCGGGTCCCCTTTTTTCCCGGAGAGCATTTGGCACAGCAGTAATCTTCCTGAACATGCTTAGCATATTCTGCCGCCATTGCGACGACATCAACATAGGGATCATTGAGAATTAATCCATCCCACCCCATGAAGGCCGAAATCTGCTTTTCACCATCAAAAGTGACCGGCAGTTTCTTTTTGGCAACTTCAACATCGACATCGCCACCTTGACGATTATCAACAACCTCTCTTCCCCAACTGGAAAATGCAACCTGTGACAAACCGGCCTCCTATGACCTGTTTCGACCCTCCAAAAAGGAAGGTCGAAAAACCCGCTAACGGGTAGAATCACCAGATGTTCTGGCGGTTTTCAGTACTTGGAATCGTATACAGTATGCAGGTAAATACCACAAACGATACCCCTAAATCAAGGCTATTTTTTGCCATAAATCGATGAAAAATAGAGACAAAGGCAAGGAAAATCAATTTGTTAGATTGAGAGGTTCTCAACCACCTTATTCCCTCCAGGGGAGGGGTGGTGGCTCATTATCAATCAGCCAGGTTCCTGAATCTGAATCCTTTCCCTTAATCAAGCGCCACTGCTGCTGCCAACGCCATTTCTTGATCTTACTCGAGGGCAGGCGGTAATACTCCATAACATAAGCGCTATCAACCCTCTCCTTATCCTCACCCAGATCGATGCTTAAAATACTGCTATCAACAATATGGAGATCGTCATCCTCCTGAAACTGTTCCATAAAAGCCCCACGCACTCTCAGATTCACATAAGCGGCTGCACCCTGAAAGTCACTCCAGCGCATCGCCTCGCTGAAGCCTTCACTGACTTTGTCCTGCTTCGGTGTAACCTGTAATGAACTAAGACAGGCGGTCAAAAGCAGAGTCAGAAGTAATAAGGTAAATATATTGCGCACAGCAAGCCTCCTAGTAAAAAAAATTCATTGATGATCCCATCAGACCAGCCCTTTGAGACCGTTTTCTTTCAGTTGAGAAATTGTCGAATGATAGTCTTTCGTGCCAAAAACAGCGCTGCCCGCGACAAAGACATCAGCCCCGGCAGCAGCAATCATCTCAATATTATCCACCTTCACCCCGCCATCAACCTCTAATTCAATCGGCAGGCCAAGGGTATCGATGCGGTGGCGCAGTTCCACAATCTTTGGCAGGCTGCTCTCTATAAATGATTGCCCGGCAAATCCGGGATTGACTGTCATCAGCAAAACCAGATCAAGGTCTGGCAGAATAACATCCAGGGCAGAAAGAGACGTCGCCGGATTCAAAGAGACACCTGCCTTTTTTCCCAACGATTTAATCAGCTGAACCGTGCGGTGCAGGTGTCTGACCGCTTCGGCATGAACGACAATGATATCAGCACCAGCCCTGGCAAAATCGGGAATATACTGATCAGGATTTTCAATCATCAGATGAACATCCAGTGGCAGATCAGTCACCGGTCGAATAGCACCGACAACCAGAGGACCAATGGTGATATTTGGGACAAAGTGACCATCCATAACATCAATGTGGATATAATCAGCACCGGCGTGATCGAGAGCCTTGACTTCTTCGCCCAAGCGGGAGAAATCGGCTGAAAGGATTGAGGGGGCAATTTTAATCATAATTTCATCCAAAAACAGAAGGGTTCATATCAGGAACGCCGGTGTAAACGAGCAGCAAAGAAAGCATCCATATTATCGTGACAATGGGGGTAACTGCGCAAAGTTCCTTTTTCGGTAAAAAGATCAGCCCAATCTGAGGAGAACTGCTCCCCCAGGTTTTCCAGCTCAAATTCGGGGTGATCCTCCAGAAAACTGTCAACAATCGCGTCAGTTTCGATGTGGCTGAAAGTACAGACCGAATAGAGCAACTTACCCCCGGGCTTGACCAGCGGGGCAACATTATCAAGAATCTGCCGTTGTAGAACTGCCAGCTCCCGAAGATTGACGGGAGACTTATTCCAACGCCCCTCCGGATTACGCCGCAACACTCCCAGGCCGCTGCAGGGAGCATCCAGCAAGATCCGATCAAAGCTCTCTCTCTCCAGAAAATCAGGATTTTCGGTCAGATCCCATTGCCGAGTTACAATTGAAGTACATCCCAGCCTCTGTGCACCCTCTTCAACTAACTCAACCCGCCGGGGATATTTGTCCAGAGCAAGAATTTCAGCACGATTATCAGTCAATGCCGCCAACTGAGTCGTTTTTCCACCAGGAGCAGCACAAGCATCGAGAATCCGTTGTCCAGGGCTCACATCCAACAGGTGAGCCATCAACATACTTGCCTCATCCTGGATCTGATACCAGCCCTCAGCATCTCCCGGCAACGGTTTTTCACTACGTTGATCTATAGTCACCCCTTCAGGAGCAAAACCACAGAGGTGAGCCTGATGTTCGGCTGCATTCAGGGCGGTCAAAAAATTCTCACGATCAATTTTCAAGCTATTGACCCGCAAGGTCAGAGGAGGCGACTCTGCCAGGCTCTCACCCAGAGATCGCGCCGCGACATTCGGTAGCTGCCGCATCAGTTCTTTGGTTAACCAAACCGGCTGACTGCAAACATGCTGCAGATAGGGTTTGATCTTTTCCGGAGCAGGCCAGGGGATATCAGTGCGGCCCCGATCGAGTGAGCGCAACACCGCGTTGATAAATCCGACCGCCGCTTCCAACTGCAGCTCACGGGCTAACTCCACCGTTGAATTGACCGCTGCATGAGCAGGAACCCGATCCAATTCCAGCAACTGATAAGCCCCCAGCCGCAACAGCCATAGAACTTCCGGTTGCAGACGGGGCAACGGTTGGTTGCAGAACTGAGTCAACGCAAAGTCAATCCGACCCTGCAGGCGTAGAATGCCGTAAACCAGTTCCGTCACCAGACGGCGGTCACGCAGATCCAGCTTGGAGCGCCCCAGCACTGTATCGAGCATGACATCGGAAAAAGCACCAGAGGCGACCCGTTGCAGGATTTCGTAAGCCGCTCGCCGCGGGCTGTCAGTCGGTCGGGAAGTCATAGCGAAATACTACATCCCCTCAAGTCGTCGAATTCGTTCTTCCATCGGTGGATGAGTCGAAAATAATTTAGCAAACTTCTTCCCACTGAGAGGATTAACAATAAACATATGCGCCGTCGCTTCATTGACCTTCTTCATCGGCATACGTTGATTTGCTGATTCCAGCTTACGCAAGGCACTGGCAAGGGAGTGGGGATTACCACAAAGCTGCGCCCCTTTTTGATCGGCACCAAATTCACGGGAACGGGATATAGCCATTTGTACCAGCATAGCGGCAATCGGTGCCAGAATCATCATTGCGATCATCACAATCGGATTACTGTCTTCATCATCACGGCCACCGAAGATCATTGCCCATTGTGCCATATGAGCCAGAAAGCTGATTGCCCCGGCAAAAGTTGCCGCAATGGAACCGATCAGAATGTCACGATTCTGCACATGCGCCATCTCGTGAGCCATCACCCCTTTCAGCTCTTCACGACTGAGAATCTGGGTAATCCCTTGCGTAGCCGCCACCACAGCATGGCTGGGGTTGCGTCCGGTAGCAAAAGCATTAGGAGTTTCCTGAGGCAACAGATAAACTTTTGGCATGATGAGATTGTTCTGTTGACAGAGTTCACTGACAACCTCGTAAAGGGGGCCACTCAGGGTTTCCTGACCACGATACATCTTGATGACTACTTTATCGGAGAACCAATAACTGCCAAGATTAATCACTGCCGCCATGATCAAGGCAAAGAATGCCCCGCTCTGTCCCCCAAGAGCCCCTCCGGCACCAACCAGCACCAGAGTCAGCAGTGTCATCAACATCACGGTACGTACTGTATTCATTTTCTATCCTTTATATATTTTGTTTTGAAATTTGTGACACAATCGTAGGGGCGATTCATGAATCGCCCTTACATCAGTCCAACCGGGTTCCTGTAAACAGTGGTCTGCCGCTGATAAAATTCATTGCTGAAAGACGTTTTTTCCCCGGCAGTTGCAGCCCATTAATCACCAGAGTTCCGTCACCACAGGTGATTGCCACCCCTCTCTTGTCAGCAGAGAGTATCGTCCCAGGTTCGCCAACAGCACCCGCAGTGACAGTCGTCGCTGCAATCTTCAGCACTTCCCCATCAAGATGGGTATAAGCCCCGGGCCACGGATCAAGCCCCCGCACTTGATTATGTATTTCAAGCGCTGATTGGTGCCAGTCGATCAAACCATCTTCCTTTTTCATCATCGGGGCGTAACTACTCAACTCATCATCCTGTTTTTCCGGAGTCAGAGTCCCCACACAGAGTTGATGCAGAGTCTCTTCCAGCGCTTTTCGACCCACCAGGGAGAGGCGGTCATGCAGTTGTCCAGCGGTCTCATCCGGCCCAATCGGAAGGCTCATCTTAACCAACATATCGCCGGTATCAAGACCGACATCCATCAGCATGGTTGTCACTCCGGTTTCAGTTTTACCATCAACAATCGCCTTGTTGATCGGCGCAGCACCACGATATTCTGGCAGCAGAGAGGCGTGGACATTAATGCAGTGGTAGCGGGGAATATCAAGAACTGCTTTGGGTAATATTTGCCCATAGGCAACAACCACAATCAGATCCGGCTGCAATTCCTGTAATTCTTTGACCGCCAGAGGATCTCGTAATTTCTGTGGCTGGAAAACCGGAATTTCATGTTTAAGGGCCAGTTTCTTGACCGGAGAGGCTGCAAGTTTCTTACCCCGCCCTTTGGGACGGTCGGGTTGAGTATAAACCCCGACCAGATCAACCCCGACAGCAAGCAAACCTTCCAACGTCGGCAGGGCAAACTCCGGCGTCCCCATAAAAACTGTGCGGAGACTATCAGGCGTTGGCATTCTCAGCTTCCTTTTCCTGCAACATCTTCATGTATTTCTTCCTGAAAATTGAGCGCTTCAAGGGAGAAAGACGGTCAACAAACAACACCCCGTCAAGATGATCAATCTCATGCTGTATACCGATTGCCAGCAAGCCTTCTGCTTCCCGCTCACAGACATTTCCATCGGTATCCTGATAACGGAAAGTTGCTATTGCGGAGCGTTTAACATTGGCCCAGTAGCCGGGGACAGAGAGGCAGCCTTCCTCTTCCAGAGAGGCTCCCTCCGCAGCAATAATCTCTGGATTCACGGCAACCAGCAGATCATCCGGCTCATCTTTTCCTGAGCAATCAAGGATAATCAGCCGTTGCAGGGCTCCAACCTGCGGGGCAGCCAAACCAACACCTGGAGCATCATACATGGTCTCTACCATATCATTGGCCAGCTGCTTCAATTCATCATTAAATTCGGTAACAGGTACCGATTTTTGCTTCAATAGAGGTTCCGGGTAGTGTAAAATTTCTCGTAAAGCCATGTTCTTTCTCCGGCAATTAATATTACTGTAAGTACGTTAAAAATATAGAGCACCATGAAGGATTATCCCCCCATTCTACCGCTTTACCAGTTCTACAGTCAACAATCGGGAAACGCCGCGTTATGGGAAAAATAATAATTTCAATGCAAATACCAGCACCGTTATGCTGACAACTTTTTTAATCCAGTCATGCCCCTTGTCAACCGCCAACTTTGGTCCGATCATCCCACCGATCGAATTTCCAGCCGCGAGAGCAAAACCAAGATAATAATCAACCTGTCCGTGATAAATAAAAACGCCAAGAGCGATAAATGTGTAGGCAAAGATAACAAATACCTTGATAGCATTAATCCGTACCAGATCAAGCCCATGAATCAACAGTGCCGTAATCACGATAAACCCGACACCTGCCTGCACAAAGCCCCCATAGATACCAACGCCAAAAAAGGAAATGACAATCAGAGTTTTCCGCCACAAACCAAACTGCACATCTTCTTGCCGAAATCTCTTCATAGGGTCGATGGCAGTAAATATCAAGACACCGATCATAATCATTGCCAGTACTCGCTTGAATACCTGATCATCAAGATTGATTGCCAGATTAGCTCCGACCCAGCTACCCAACAATGCCGAAGGGGTACAAAGCAGCGCCAGCTGTAACGGCAGCATCCCGCGTTTACTGAATCCGCGAATGGCAAAAATATTCTGGCAAAAAATCGCAATTCGATTGGTGCCGTTAGCAACCGATCCTGACAAACCCATAAAAATTAACAGCGGCAAGGTGAGTAGCGAGCCACCACCTGCCAGTGTATTAAGAATACCCGCCACCACACCAACGACAACCAGTAGCGGCAACTGCCAAAAATATGCATCCATCAATCAATATCTCCAATTAATGTCTGAATAACCACCCCTGCCATGGTCAAACCGAACAGTGGAGGTAGATAAGATGAGCTGCCGAGTACCGGCTGCCGATCTGTAGCGTCAGGGCCAGTTAAAGGACGAAATTCCTCGGTGGAATAAACCACCTTGATCCCCTGCTCAATCCCTTGCTTGCGTAATTCTTTACGAATTGTTCGTGCCAACCGACATTTTTTTGTCGCAGAGATATCGGCAACCTCTATTTTGGTTGGATCAAGTTTATTTGCCGCTCCCATAGAAGAGATAATCGGCAAGCCCCGGTCATGACAGCTCTGGAGCAAATGCAACTTATCGGTAATATTGTCAATGCAATCGAGAACATAATCGTATCGCGGTGTCAATAATTGCTCGCTGCTATCAACACGATAAGCGCAATGGTGTATCACAACCTGGACTTGCGGATTGATCTCATGACAGCGCTGCGACATCACCTCAACCTTAACCTGACCGACCGTATTTTCCAACGCGTGAACCTGACGATTGATATTGGTCAGGCATATCAGATCGGGGTCGATGAGTGTCAGCTTGCCGACCCCGCCCCGCACCAGCGCCTCAACAGCATGGCCACCGACGCCGCCGATTCCGAAAACAGCAACGGAAGAGTTCGCCAGTTTTTCCAGGCCGGCAGTTCCTACCAGCAATTCAAGGCGTTGAAAACGATTTTCTTGCATAAAATCTCAATAAGTTGAGGATTCGAAGGGATATGTCGTCGTTTAGCATCCCTCATCCGACCTGCAGCCACCTTCTCCCTCATGGAGAAGGATTAGAGCTCAAACAACTGCCGAGCATTCTCTGTCGTTGCCTTGGCAACCTCATCCAGTGAAACACCCCGCAATTCAGCAATTTTTTTGGCTACCCGCAAAAGTGTTTCCGGTGTCTCGGTCATATCGGGAAAATCAGTTTCCAAAACCAGTGCCGAAGCTGGCAGTACTTTCACAGCATCGGGCAACTTACGAGCATTTTCGCGCAACAGAATCGGGCCAACTCCAACCTTGAATCCCAGCTCAACAAGTTCTTCTGCCACTGGCAAACTCGCCGAAAATCCATGCCAGATACCCCCAATTCTTTGACCGATTCCTAATGCCCGCAAAATCGTCAAAACGGCTCCGGTTGCTTCACGGACATGGAGCAACACCGGCAACCTGGCATCGAGAGCAATGTCCAACTGGGCACGAAAAACTATTTCCTGTTGTGACAGCGGAATAGCAACCGTCCCATCCAAACCAATCTCTCCAATTGCAACCACTTTCGACTGCTGTGTCAGCTCCCGAAGTTGACTCGCTGCAGCATCATTCCATTGATCGGCATAGGCGGGATGCAATCCCGGCGCAAGATACACATTTTCAGTCTTTTCCGCCAGAGCAAGCATCCCCGACCAGCCACTGACCCGCACCCCCGGCACAACAAATCGATTGATCCCACTTTGCTGCGCCTCAGGAAGAAGATCCACCCCCTGATCACTCAGTTCAGGAGCATCGAGATGAATATGGGTATCGATCAATGAAATCATCGGCGCATGGTAGCAAAAGCAAGGGGGAAGAGATAGTATCCAAAAAGCGAGTATTCCTGATAAATCCACTTATTCAAATCATTCCCTCAAAAAAGAGGCCAGCAGCTATCACCACAAATTACGGCATGGTCATCCGATTGATGGTAAAATACAAAAAATGGATTATCTCCTTTGGTGGTTTGTTGCGAAGAAACTCATGATTTTATGATCATCCCGCAGACTCACTT
>JAOZMV010000048.1 GCA_029934095.1 Desulfuromusa sp.
CGTTTACTCAATGAATATGGACTGTCTCTCGATGGTCATTACCTCACTGAGGATCAAGCAGTTTTTTCTCGTTGGCAACAGCGCTATCGGGAGCGGTGTCAACAATCTGATTGGCTTGATCAAAGTGACTTGCCTCGATTAGTCTGTTCCGCTCTGAAAAAAGGGCAGCTTGAGGTGCCGCAACAGGTTCTGCTGGTCGGTTTTGACCAGTTGCCACCAGGATTATCATTATTGATGGACATAATTAATGACACTGGCGGTTGCTGTGGCGAGGTTTCACTGCAAGAAGAACAAAATAGCCAAATATCGAGTTATGCAGCACGGGACAGTCAGCATGAAATAGAAACCGCCGCACGCTGGGCACGAAATCTGTTGGATCAGGGGGCGGAGTCTATTGGTGTTGTTGTCCCCGATTTAAAAATGGGCCGCCGACAGATTGAGAGAATTTTTCGGCAGCAGATTGCCCCTGCTGCAACCGTTGCATTGGATGATGATGAGACAGTTTTCAGTTTATCTCTGGGCGGTTCACTGGCGGAGCAGGGGGTTGTTTATGCCGCTCTTGAATGTCTGGCAATTGGTCGTCAACCAAACCTTGAACAAATATCATTTTTGCTGCGAACCCCCTACCTTGCCGGGGCACATAAAGAAGCTGACAGTCGGGCATTTTTTGATCAAAAATTAAGGTCTTTCCGGCAACAGAAATTCAATCTTTCCCGAATTAAAACGTTGTCGGAAGAGAAGCCCAGCCTCGCTATTTTATCGCAACTATTTAAAACGATTCAAACTGCCCAGCAGCTCAAAGATAAAGCCCTCCCCGGAGTTTGGGCCGCCCGTTTCGGTGACGAATTGTTTTCACTTGGATGGCCGGGGGAGAGACCAACGGCCAGCAGTGAATTTCAGGCCGTCAAAATGTGGCAGGAAAAAGCACTCTCTGCTTTGGTTGCTCTCGATCCGTTTTTTAAACCGATCAGCCGCCAGCGGGCATTCAATTTGCTACGCCGCATCAGTCAGGAAATTGAATTTCAACTGGAAGGGCCAGTGGGGCCACTGCAGGTTGTGGGTCTGTTAGAATCATCTGGCCTCCATTTTCAACACCTGTGGGTGATGGGTCTGGGGGAGACAGTTCTCCCCGCCCGCCCACAGCCAAATCCTTTTATCCCCTTAAAGTTGCAGTTGGATCACGATATGCCGCACGCCAGTGCTGCACGCGAACTCCAATTTGCGGAACAGGTGATTTCACGACTTGAGTCAGCGGGCGACAATGTTATTTTCAGCTATCCGCTGCGCGATGGCGATTGTCCCCTGCGACCGAGCCCTCTCATCCCTAAGCCTGATTCCAGGATGGTTCCACTGTTGGCTGATTTACAGGACCCTTCTACTTTACTGAATTTGAACCCTCCCCGAATGGAATCGCTGCTTGATCAGCAAGGACCAGGGTTGACTCAAACTCTGGTCGAAGGTGGAACTAATCTCCTCAAAGACCAGGCACATTGTCCGTTTCGGGCATTCTTCCATCATCGCTTACAGGCACAGAAATTTGCTGAACCGGTTCCTGGAATTGCTCCCATGGCGCGTGGAGATCTGGTCCATCTGACTCTTGAGTTGCTTTGGAAGCAGTTACAGAATCAGACAAATTTACTGACATTGAATCAACAGCAACGTGTTGAGCTGGTGCAAGCACAGGTGGAGGTGGCGTTTGCCCGTTACTTTGAACATAAATCTGCACCGTCAGAACAACTATTGCAACTTGAGGCTGAGCGGTTGATTACTCTGGTGCAAGAGTGGTTAGTTGGTGTTGAAATGGAGCGGGATTTTTTCCAGGTACTGGAGACAGAACAACAGCATGTGGAAAAGCTCGGACCGTTGCAGATTCGCTTAAAAGTTGATCGGATCGATCAGTTGGCGGATGGCAGTCGCATTGTGATCGATTATAAAACCGGAGTGGACCTCCATGCTGAAGATTTTCTCAGTAAACCATTGATTGAACCGCAATTGCCTATTTACGCTGTGGCTGATGCAGATTTCAAGGCAGATGGGGTTGTTTTTGCAAAATTGAGGCGGGGGGAATGTAAATTTCTTGGTGTCGTTAAGGAGAAAGGTTTGCTTGGTAAAGTACGTGAGCTTGTCGCTTATCCTCAGAGTTTACAGCTCGGAATCACCGATTGGGCTGACTTGTTGGTTTTCTGGCGACAACAACTTGAGCAGTTGGCGGAAGATTTCGTTGCCGGTGACGCAGCTGTTCATCCCTATGATCTTAAAAAAAGCTGCCAATATTGTGATTTGTCTGGAATCTGTCGGATTCAGGAATGTTCAACTGTCTCAGGAACTAAATTATGATTGCTGATCTGGAACAGCGTGCTACCGCTATCGATGTAACCCGATCCTGTATTGTCCAGGCTCCGGCAGGTTCAGGAAAAACTGAGCTGTTGATTCAGCGAATGTTGGCTCTGCTGGCTGAGGTTGAAAAGCCGCAGCAGATTCTTGCTATCACGTTTACCAATAAAGCTGCTGCTGAAATGCGCCAGCGGCTGCTTCTCGCTCTGGAAAGTGCACGGGATTCAGCCTGTCCGGTTGAGCCCCATGGGGAAAAAACCTGGCGGTTGGCGGTTGCGGCTCTGCATCGGCATGGGGTTGAATTACTGCGTAATCCAGCACAGTTGTTAATTCAAACCATTGATAGTTTCAATGCAAGTCTGGTGCGGAAAATGCCCTGGGTTTCACGTTTTGGAAGCTTGCCGGAGATGAGTGAGGATGCTGATGCCCTCTATCGGTTGGCAGCGGAAAAATTGTTGTCAAGGCTTGAAAATGGTACGGCAGGAGATACTCAGTTGCGACTGCTGCTTCGTCATCTGGACAACAATGTTGCGCTTGTAGAGCGGATGTTGATCGATATGTTGCGGCGTCGGGATCAATGGTTGCGGCATATCCTGGTCGCTGATGAATACTCACGTCAGCATTTACAGCAGGGACTGGAACGCCTCTGTTGTGATCAGCTTGAGGGATTGAAAAAAACTTTTCCCGTCGATCTGGAGGTCGAATTACTCGATTGCCTCCATTTTTCTCACCGTCATCTTGAAAACGATCAATCCCTGAATATCGAAAACGCAGCATGTCTTCCCGGTATCGAGTTCAGTGATCTGCCTGGCTGGATAACTATCGCCAACTTTTTGCTGACAACCTCTGGCGGGATCAGAAAAACTGTGACCAAAAATAATGGTTTCCCGGCAGGTAAAGAGCATCGTGCGGCTAAGGAGAGAATGGTGGCTCTACTGGGTCAGTTTGAATCAGATTCACCGTTTATCCGGCAGTTGAAAGAGGTCCGAAGTCTACCCCAAGGGGGCTACTCCGATGGACAGTGGCAGTTATTGGAGGCTCTGATTGAGTTGTTACCTGCACTGGTTGCTGAACTCTGGCTGGTGTTCCGGAACCATGGACAGGCCGATTTTGCTGAAATTGCTCTGAAAGCCAATCAATCGTTGGGGGAGGCCGATGCCCCGAGCGATCTCCTGCTGAAAATAGATCATGATTTGCAGCATATTTTAGTTGATGAGTTTCAAGATACCTCTCGCTTGCAATATCAACTGCTGACAACTTTGACCTCCGGGTGGATCGCAGGCGACGGACGGACTCTCTTTCTTGTTGGTGATCCGATGCAGTCAATCTATCGCTTTCGCGAGGCAGAGGTTGGGTTGTTTCTGCATAGTTTCAGGGGGCAATTTGGTCATTCTGATCTCAAATTACAACCGCTGCAACTTTGTTCAAACTTTCGTTCACAAGCGGGTATTGTCCACTGGGTCAATCGGGCTTTTGCTACTATTTTTCCTCCGCTGATGGAAGCAGCGAGTGGCGCTGTACCGCTGTCTGAGGCTGTGGCTGTTAAACCCGCCCTCGGAGGGGACGCCTGTCAGATTTATCCCTATATCGGCCGTAATGATCAAGCCGAAGCGTTGCAGGTTGTGGAGCTGATACAGCAGGCACAAGCGGAAGATCGAAACCAGACCATTGCGATTTTGGTGCGGGGTCGGAATCATTTATACGAAATATTGCCTCTTTTACGGCAACATAATGTCCCATACCAGGCGCAGGATATTGATCTTCTTGGAACCAGACCGGCAGCTCTGGATGTCGTCCATCTGACCCATGCGTTACTTCATCGCGCTGATCGGCTCTCCTGGCTGGCTGTTTTGCGAGCGCCATGGTGTGGTTTGAGCCTTCACGATCTTCATGCTCTGGTTGGGAACTCATCAAATATGACGATTCCAACTCTGTTGGCCGATGACCTCCTCAGGCAACAATTGTCTGTTGATGGCCAACAGCGGTTGTCACGGGTCTGGCCAGTTTTGCAATCCACTCTTAAACGTTTTGGCCGATTACCATTACGCCAGTTGGTTGAAAGTTGCTGGTTTGCTTTAGGGGGGGCTGCCTGTTATCCCGCCGCAGGACAATCTGATGCACAGCTGGTTTTTGGTCTGTTGGAAAGGTTAGAACGGGGTGGCAGTCTGGAGAGTTTTGAAAAGTTGGAGCGGGGCCTGACCCAACTGTTTGCTGAGGCGGATAGTCAGGCGGATGGCAAATTACAGATTATGACCATTCATAAAGCCAAGGGGTTGGAGTTTGATACGGTCATCATTCCGGGATTAGGAAAAAAAACCGGAAAGAGTGATGCTCCTCTGTTACGTTGGCAGGAACACCCCGATCACGGTTTATTAATCGCACCGATTACAGCTCAAGGCGGCCAGGAGAAAGATCCGATCTATCAATTGATAACGCAGATGGAGGCTGAAAAACAGGATCTGGAAACTGGACGATTGCTATATGTTGCTACCACCAGGGCAGTCAGACACCTCCATCTGCTTGGCCATGCAGAGGAAAATAAGGGTGGTGACTTGAAGCCCAGAAAGGGCTCTCTATTGGAGAAACTCTGGCCCCTACTGGAAGGAGTTTTTCTGACTGCTGGCCAGCACAATGAAGTAGCCGATATGGAATTTGTCCCTCCAATGCTGCAACGACTTCCATTGGATTGGTCCTTGCCGGAGCTTAACTCGATACCATTCTCGGCTACTCAAACTACCGGTACCGCGTCTTCTCGTAGTGACTCCATGGCTGTATTCAGTGGTTGGGAAAACCCTCTTCACCGCCATGTCGGGACTCTGGTTCACTTGCAACTTGAACGCATTGCCCGGTTTGGATCGGATTTCTGGGTAAAAGAGGATGCTGAAGAGCTGAACCACAAGTTAAAAGGTTTTTTAAGCTGTTATGGTGTGACCAGCACTGATTTAGAAAAGGGAGCTCAAAAGGTTGTTACCGCTATTAATAAAACCCTTGCCAGCCACCGAGGGCTTTGGATTCTTGCCTCTCACCTTGAGCAGAGCTGTGAGCTGCCGTTAACCGGGGTTATCGATGGGAAATTAACCCATGCCGTCATTGATCGTACTTTTGTGACAGAAGGGGCGCGCTGGGTTATTGATTATAAAACCAGTGTTCCAGGGGATGGCGAGGCAGAGGTGAAATTTTTAAACCGGGAAGCAGAACATTATCGAGAACAACTGAATACTTACGCGCAGTTGTTGTCACTACAATCTGATCAACTTCCGATCAGAACTGCCCTTTATTTTCCAATGATTGATGGGTGGTATGAATTTTAACGCTACTATTTTCAGATTTAGACTTAAACTGCACAGCCATTTAATATTTCACCGGTGAGATAACTTTTCTGCGGATTGATTTTGACTAAACTTTTAATAGTTTTTGGTGCCAGATGGAGTCGAAAGGTTGATTCTTCCCGGTTGACCAAGGTTAAATCAATCATCTTTTTCATTGAACCTATCCTCATCTCTGTTTCAATAACATAACACCATTCCCTTTCACCATCGGCAAAAGAGACCAGTCGTCTGGTTTTCACTGGAGTAATCGAATAAACTTCAACATCATGATTGTCCTGAATTGGGTGCACGCCAAAGCTTATCAACAGATCTTCGCCATCTTTGAAGGTTGAAAAATCAAAAATATTTAAAATAGATTGCCTGTAGTCCATTACGACCTCTGCTTCTATTGCCGGAATTTTTAATGCCGGAAATGAGACCCACTCACACCAGCCTATATCGAGTAAAAGTGAGTTTTTATTTTTTTTCATTCGTAGTGACTCCCAGATAGGATTTGTTGTTACTAATGTTGAAGATAATACCGATAGTTTCTGTAAAAGTAAATTATTCTAATATTAAAATTTAAGTTAAAAAATAAAATAAATAGTAAATAGTTTCGTATGGTTAGGTGGGTTTATAGGGTGAAAAAAAAGAATGTGTCGCATTCAACCTTTTGAATATTATTTCTGACACTGGATTATTTCCATCTACGGACACCACTAAAAAAAATGGTAACGACGTATAACTTTCTATTATTATAGATTTTATTGCTATACCTGCGGTTTAGGCCGATACTGTAAATGCTCGATTGTGGGTTCTGACATTTTATCAATACTTTGATATTCATTTAGTTCAGGATTGTCATGTCAACACCGATAAAAATCTGTATTTTTATTATAAGCACACTGGTGTTTCTTGCTCTTGCGTTGATTGCCCTGGTTAAGACACAAATCACCCCGGAAAAGGTTCGGGAAACACTTCTTCCTCTGGCCGAAAAATCTTTACAACGCAGTGTTGATTTTGGGGAAATAAAGATCGGTCTATTCTCTGGTATTTCTATTGCTGATCTGCAAGTGATGCAAAAAAATGGTAAAGATGAATTTTTTTCAGTCCATACGGTCGCTTTGCATTATCAATTCTGGCCCCTTTTCACCGGTAAGGTGATTGTTGATCAGATCCTTCTGGATCAACCTAAAATAAATTTTATTCGCAGGCCGGATGGCCACTTTAATTTTTGTGACCTGTTGCATGAGCCAACGACAGGTGGGAATGGTTCTGCCGTTTCTGGTCAGCATGATCGGTCTACTGCACTACCGGCTACTTTTAACCTTTTGGTGAAAGAAGTTAATATTAAAGCCGGTGAGTTGCTGTACGTAGACAAGTTCAAGAATGCCAAATCTCCTTTTCGCTACAGTTTGAATAATCTTAATTTCAAAGCCAGACAGATAACATTTGATCAATCTTTTCCTGTTGACCTTTCAGCCGTTATCAACGGAGCCAATATTGATGTTTCCGGGAGATACAATTTTTCTAACCGAACGGGCGATCTGACAATTCTTCTGGCACCGTTGGGAGTGGTTCAATTTGCACCTTATTATCGGGATGTTTTCCCTGGAAAGCTGGGTGCAGCGCAGTTATCTCTCAATCTGAAAGTTGCTATCCAACCCGATCTGGTTTCCTCAAAAGGAAAAATTACATTTGCTGATGTTGATCTGGTGTTGGATATGTTTCCGGATACTGGTTTGAAGAAAGCCAGTCTGGGTATTGATTATGCTCTGAACTATAATGTCGAAAAGCAACTGTTGGCAGTGTCAACCTTGCTGTTTAATTTTAATGGAATCAATCTTGGAGCAGAGGGGGAAGTTGATCTGTCCACACCTGACCCCTATCTGGTATCCAGATTATTCTTAAAGAAGCTCGATTTACGTGAAGTGATGCAGAACCTTCCAGTTGAGCTGTCCCGGAATTATCAGAAATATAGTTTTGCCGGGATGGTTGATGGCCGGGTCGATTTTTCTGGAGAATTGAGTCGTGGCATAGATCTGCTTAAATCAGCACAATTGAGTTTGACTGATGTGCGGGCTAACTCTGAACATCTGCGTGCCGGGATCAGCGGTGATATCACTTATGCCGACAAGGTTTTACAGTTAGAGAATCTGCTGCTGCAATATGGAGATCAGCAGGCTCAACTCCAGGCTAAAGTAGAGAGGGCTCCCGATAATATTTTCCACGGTGAATTTGATCTCTCTGCGGATACCCTGGATCTCAATAAGATTCTTTCCAAACCCACATCTGAAATCAGATCTGAACCTGAGCCTGTGGGCAGCAATACGGGTAATAAGGGGATCGCTGTTCCAGCGGAAACGGAGCGGAAAACTCTGGCTGACGATATCGGTCCTTTCGATATCCCTATCGATATACTGGGAACTCTTCTAGTTAAGCGCCTAATTTATCAGAAGCTAAATGTTGACAAGGTCACTGCAGATTTAAGTCTGAAAAATAATTCTTTGTCGATAATTAATCTCACCGGTCAAATTGGTGATGGAGAGTTGGAGGGATCTGCCCTTGTCAATCTTGGTGTTAAAGGTCTCTCTTATCAAGGAGAGATGTCATTGCGTCAACCGAATGTTATGACTTTGATTTCGGGGTTGTTTCCCGATACTGAACAAAGTGCTACTGGTCAGTTGCAGTGGCAGAATAATTTCTCCGGTAGCGGCACTCTTGCCGATAACTGGTTACCGGCACTGCAACTTAAAGGGGCGATTAATCTTCAGCAGGGGAGTGTTAAGGGTTTCCCGGCACTTGAACAATTGGCGGGTTTTTTAGATAGTCCAACGCTCAAGGTGATCAGTTTTCAATCATTGACCGGACAATATGATTTGCGTGATGGCCTGGCTCGAATCAAGGGGCAACTGAACAGTTCGAAAACAAAATTAATCTCCACTGGAACAGTTGCTATTGACGGTCACCTCAACCTGAATCTTGATGCCCGTTTTTCTCCCGAGGTTCTGGGGAAGCTTGGTTTGAACAAGGTGCTTAAAAAAACCGTTGCAGATCAGGATGGCTGGGGAACTCTTCCTCTGTTGATTCGGGGAACATTAGATCATCCGCAAGTGAGCTACAATTCAGTTGCTCTACAAGATCAAGTCATAGAGAAAGCCAGCCAGAAACTTCTGGAAAAGTTAGTGCCGGAGGGGGATGGAAATGCTGAACCAATCAAGAAACTGCTTGATAATACGTTGAATAAATTGTTCGGAAAATAAACTATCCTGCTGTCTTGGCCTATTGAGAGGTAT
>JAOZMV010000049.1 GCA_029934095.1 Desulfuromusa sp.
GATCTTTCCATGTGTCTGCTTTATTGATCGCTTTGAGTCCTGCGACCTCAAAATCGTTTCCGGTTGCTGAGTGCACAATAACCTTGTTGCCACGCCGGACGACATTGCCTATAGGGTTACCGCGGGCTGACAGGATAAAGCCGTCTTCAGCAGCGTAGGGATAGCCGAATTGCTGACCGATAATCGTCAGTTTTTCGGATACACCACGCGGTTTAGTCATCTCTTTACGGCCGAATTCGTCACCGTAGCCGAGCGGTAGCTCCCAAGGATATTTCTTCGGAGTGCCATGACAATCGGTACACTCAATCTCAACCTGACCCATCGTGGTGCCGTGGATATTGCCGTCACCGTGCATGTCGATACTGGTATGACAATCCTGACAGAGTAATCCCCCTTCGGGGTTGCCTTTACGACTTTGTTGCTGGTGATGCAGGTCATCGGAAACAAACATGTACCTTTTGGTGTGTAGTTTTGGTTGTTTTCCACCATCTTCATTGTATGGAGATCCGTAGGGGAACTCCATCAGTCCCTGGTAGGAGACGCCAATCCGCTTGCCGCGGTTATGGCAGGAATTACAGGTTTCTACCGGGATGCCGTCAGTCTTGCGATTACCGGCAATCCGGTGCTTGAGCATATGCCCCGGCTCATCTTTTTTAATGCTCTTATCATTGCCTTCATAGAAACCATCATTACTATAAAGAATATGACAGGCCGAGCAACCCATGCCGCGGTAATCACCACGCTTTTCCCGACCACGGACACCGATATGGCAACGGTTACAGTCGGTACGCTGGTAAGTCATGGCAGCTTTTTTTGGATCGGCCTTGACCTCGTCGACAGTTGGATTCGGCATTTGTTTCAAGCTTTTTGGATACTGTTTGGGGTACATGGCAATCTGGTCTTTCATGTACGCCTTGTATTCCTTGGTTCCTACGATCGGAACCTGGGAGTCCACATCTTCGACATCGTAGTTTCCGTAGGGAACTTTAAAATCGGAGGTCTCTTCAATTCCCCAGGTATGCAAGTTGCCGGAAATTTTCCCCGATTCTGTGTTCATCAGAGAAAGTTCTGCACGATATCCGTAGCCAACGTGGCAGGCGCCACAGGTATTTTCCGAAATCCAGATCGAACCTGGATCGGGATAATATTCCTTGGGGCCGGGTGCCATCCGCAATGTTGCCGGAATTCCCTTATGGGCTTCTTCTTTTTTTGTCGCTGTCGGATTTCCGCCGTGGCACATGACACAGCCATCAGGATCCCCATGCATCTGCCCATTCATTTTGAGCTGCTGAGCCATCGGCAGGTCTGCCGGTACAATCTCTTCTATTCCGGCGTGGCAGTCGGTGGTTGTACATCCACCAGTCCAATCTGCGGCGTATGCCATTGAACCCAAGAAGAATGTGACCACACTGGCCATTGTTAACAACGTCAACATTTTTTTAAGCACGTTTACCTCCCTTTCGTGGTGCAAGTAATAGCTTATTCCCATCTGAAATCATCTCACTTGGTTCAGAAGAGAACTCTTCTTAATCAGGGCAACAATTAGTTGTCATTCTTTCTGTGGCAGAGTTGCCCATTGATAATTGGAACTGCAATTTTCAATAGTGCTGTATAAATCAACAGTCCGAAAGCCAGAATACCGAAACAGACAGTTAACTCATTGAGTGAGGGTTGGTACTGAACAAAATCACCAAGGGGGGTTGGAATAAATCCTGAAATAACAAAGCCAAGCCCTTTTTCAACCCAGATACCAACAACAATCATCACACAAGCAACATTCAAAAATCGCGGGTTCTCTCGAACCGGCAAGAGTAAAATAATCGCAGCAATGATATTCAGAACAACGGCAGACCAGATCCAGGGAGCCAGGACACTTTTCCCGTGGAATCCAAGCAAAAAACTTAGGTGAATGGAATGTTCTGAACCGGAGTAGAGCTCGGTAAATAGTTCTGATCCAAACAGTAGCAGGTTGACCAATAAACTAACGGTTACAATAATCCGAATCTTGGCGATAACGTCCTTATGGATTGTGCAGCACTTGAAATATTCCATGATTTTGAAGACCAGAATAATAAATGCTGGACCGGCAGAAAATGCTGATGCGAGGAAACGGGGTGCGATCAACCCGCTGTGCCAGAAAGGTCTGGCGGCCAACCCCTGAAACAGAAATGCGGTGATGGTGTGAATCAGAGGAGCCCAGGCGATAGCAAGAAAAACTATCGGCACATAATGGCGTGCGACCAGTTTTTGCCCTTTATATTTTTTGTAGAGCACATAACCGCAAACGTAGAGATTGAGGAATAGATAACCGTTGAGCACCAGAACATCCCAGGTCAGCATTGACATTGGCCAGTTGAAGACGCCGATTACAGGAAACATATGCCAGAGACGGTCAGGACGACCAATGTCAGCGGTGACAAAGAGGAGACACATGATCAGGGCGGCAATTGCCCAGAGTTCGGTGAAAATAACAACTTTGTGAATTTCCTCGTCTTTGAAAATATATGCTGGAATAACCATCATGACCGCTGCTGCAGCCATACCGACCAAAAAGGCGAAGTTGGAAATATATAGCCCCCAGGAAACCTCATCTCCCATGCCGGTTGTGTACAAGCCATGAGCCAACTGTCGACTGAAAGCATTGAGTCCGAGCAAGCTGAGGGCAATCAGTGCAAACATCCAGAGGGCGTAAGTCCGATTGCCAATCAGAATTGTTTTTGCCAGATCACTAATAACTCCTGGAGAACCTTTATTCATTGCTTAGCCCTTTTGACGGTTGTTGACAGATACAAACTGCTTTCAGCCAACTATTTAGCAAAGGTGTAATAAAATTTTGGTAAAGTCCCGGCTTCTTGCTTGAGGACAAATACCCGTTCTTGTTCAATGATTTTACGTACTTCACTTTTTGGATCTCTGAGGTTGCCAAATTTACGGGATCCAGTCGGGCACACTTCCATACAGGCTGGATATTCTCCACGCCGGGTTTTATGTAGACAGAAGGTACATTTCTCCATAACCCCCATGTAGCGGGGTCGGTTGGAGAGATAACCCATATCCGGGTTCAGATCTTCGGTAGGAATCTGTGGTTTGGCAAAATTGAAACGTCTGGCATGGTAAGGGCAGGCGGCTTCACAATAGCGACAACCGATACACCAGTTGTAGTCAACAACAACTATTCCGTCTTTTTCCTTCCATGTCGCTTTGACTGGACAAACTTCAATACACTTTGGTTCTCGACATTGTTGACAGGCGACCGGCATGTAAAAGTGATCTTCGCTTGACGCTTCTTTTTCGGGATAATCATGACTTGATGTTTCCAGGTTGACCGTACCCTGTTTCATCTTCAAGACCCTGATGTACTGTTTCTGCGGGCTCCGAGACTGATTGTTTTCTTCCATGCAGGCATAAACACATTTTCGACACCCGATACAGCGTCCGAGATTGAGAACGTAGGCAAATTCAACCCCTTCAATGGGTTGAGGGTCAGAGATTGTTGCTGTTACACCATATTGCTTATCGATTCGAGCTTCGAGCTTGGCAAAAATTTCTTTTTTATCCTCATCACTCAGTTGCTTGTAATGTTTCTGGATGAAATCATCCGTTGAGGGAACTTCCTCTGCATTGAGGAGAGGAGAGAGAGAAACTGCAGTGGCAGCAGAAACGCAGGCTGCACCAGCAAGGAAATATCGACGGCTGATGGCTGGCTCGGGTTTTTCCGCATTCTTTAGTTCAAGGTCTTTTTGCTCTTCCGTACTCATCAGAATCTCTCCTGGATAGATTCAGTCAAATAAGCTGACTTGGGGTCATCATCAGAATGTCTGGCCTGGCGAAGAGTTTTCTCCGGCCAAGTTGGAGCCGGTGCGGCAATCTTGTATTTAAATTTTGGTGAATGTGGGTCGTGACATTCGGTGCAGGTGAAGTTGATGGGGGTTGCTCCATCTTTAACCAACCAACCTCCCTGTCTCAAGCCATGGGTTCCCTCCTTCCAGTCACGGACAATAATGCCGTGACAGCGGGCACAGAGCTTTTCAGGAGTTGCAAATTTTATTTTTGTTTCACCATCACCGGCAAGATTGTCGCGATCATAGATATGATGACAGTTGTAACAACGATCGTTGACACCATGGTCCAGTTTGACCGTTGGGTGGGCAAATTGAGGGCGAATCACATTCTGGTCGGGAACCTGAACGCTGTGGCAGATAAAACAATTTCCTGGCATAACAGTGTTGACCAGAATTTCGCCACGCGCTGTTTCCGGTGTATACCATTCTGCATTGAGGGGGACGGGGTCTGGAATGGCAGGTTTGTTATCCCCCCAGAAAAGTAAAATAAGGATCAGGATAACGGTTCCGGGCAGGACAACTTTTTTCAAGAACTCACCCGTGTCAAAATGAGGTTTATTTTCTTTATTTCTCATTTGGAGATCTCTCCCGAGTCGAAGTTGCTGGATAGTCGACTCTTTTTTTGGTTCTTCAATTGCAAGAATGTATTTAATTAGAAACAAGAGCAGAAATCGTGCCATAAGTTAATCTGTAAGATATCAATAGGTTAACGACAAAACTCTGGGTAACTGGTAGAAAATAAACCACATGGATGGTTCATAAGTAACCACTTGTGTGGTACCATTATTACCAGCAGAGCTGTTTTGATTATCAAGTAGCTGATTGATCCACGCCCCATAGGGATATGAAACAATGCGGATTCCGCAGATCAAATTATCGATTCGAAGAAAAATGTTGATAGCGTTTCTGTGCCTGGCTCTGGGCCCGATATTGCTGCTGGGGAATCTTTCCTTGCAGCGAATGGAGAGGGCTTTGCGTGCGCAGATTGCCGAAGGATTACAGGCAGAGGTGGTCACCGCTGGGAATTCAATAGAAAATTACTTGAATGGGGTCAGAAGAGATGTACGCTCCCTCGCCCGTTTTCTCCAGCGGCGCCTCAACGAAGAGATGAACACTGATCAATGGGAGTTGATACAAAATGAATTTCTGGCCGCCATCATGGTCGAAAATGACTACTATCAGATCCGGTTTATTGCTGCTGACGGGTATGAGCAGCTGCGAATCAACAATATTGACGGGAAAGCCGTTGTTGTACCAGAGTCTGAATTACAGGATAAAGGTGACCGTTACTATGTTCAGGAGGCATTTCACTGTACGGCTGGTGAAACATATGTTTCTCATCTGGATTTGAATGTGGAACTTGGTCGAATTGAAGAGCCAAACCGCCTGGTTGTCCGTGTTGCCGCCCCTATTATTGATCCCTCAGGAAAAACAGCAGGACTGGTTATCATCAATGTTTTTGGTAAGAAACTACTCTCGTCTCTCAAGTACCTTCTCAATGTGGATGGAACCAGGATTCTTCTATTAAACCAGAACCGTCAATTTATCAAGATGGAAAAACAGGGGGGAAAGATAAACTTTTTTAGTGCTGAGACCTCTGAACTTGAGAATCTTGCACAAATTGTCCCCCTCCTTCCCAGGCCGGATGAAGACTCTAATGTTGTGGCGATGAAACCCGATATTCTGGCCCTGGCATCTGTCAGTGCCGGCCCTGACCGTCTCTGGTATCTGGCAATCGCGTACCCGCAGAAATATCTCTATGCCGAGTTAACCCAACTGAAAAAAACCTATCTCCTCTCTTTTTTACTGCTTGCACTGTTGGCTACCATTCTGGCAATTGTTGCCGCCAGGCGTTTCAGTCTGCCGATTCGGCACCTCTCCCGTTTTGCAAAAGCAGTTGCCGGGGGCAACTATAAGGCGATTTCAAGTATTACCAGCCGGGATGAATTTGGCGAACTATCGTCTGCCTTGAATGAAATGGCTGAAGTGCAGAAACAGACACATACGGAACTTCTGAATTGGAATGCCTCATTAAAAGAGGAAGTTGAGAAGAAAGTAGCTGCCCTCAGCCGGTCTCAACTGGAGGCAGAAGCTGCTGAAAAGCTGATGATGACCCTTGAGAAGCAGCTCTTGCAAGCGAACAGGTTATCCTCTTTGGGGCTTCTGTCAGCGACAGTAGCCCATGAAATAGGCAATCCTCTGGCCGGGATGCGGGTGAAACTGCAACTGATACAACGGCGCAAGGATCTCGATCAGAAACTGCAGTTGGATATCACTAAAATGTTGAATCTGGTTGATCGTCTGGGCGATTTTCTTGGACATTTAACCGGCTACCTTGTCCCACAACAGAACCAGGAACGGGAGCAGACTGATATCAGTCAGGTTCTGCGTGAGCTTGAGTTTATCCTCTGTGAAGAAGCGGATCGAAACAAAATTAAATTGTATCTTCATTTACCCCCTGAACCCCTTCTGGTCTGTTCCAAAGCTCAGCAACTGCACCAGATATTTATGAACTTGATTTTGAATGCTTTACAGGCCTGTGATGAAAATGGGCAGGTTGATGTCTATGCCAGCAGTTCAGAGGGGGAGGTTGAAATCAGTATTTGTGACAATGGATGTGGTTTACCGGAAGAACTTGCCGATCAGCTCTTCGAACCTCTGATCACCAGCAAGTCAGAGGGGACCGGATTGGGTTTGGCAATCGTGAAGCAATTGACGTCTGAATTGGGGGGGGAAGTTAAACTGAAAAACCGGTCTGAAGGTGGGGTTGAAGCGAGTATACATTTTCCCGAAGGAGGTAGCGGATGCGCGGGCGAATTCTGATTGTTGAAGATGAGGAAATGCTGCGTGAGAGCTTGGTCGATTTTTTTCAGCAGGAAAATTATATCGCTCTAAGTTCTGCTACTCTCTCAGGAGCGAGAAAGGAGGTGCAGCGACACGATTTTGATCTGGTGATTCTGGATATGAAATTGCCAGATGGATCGGGGCTTGATCTCCTTGCTGAAATTTCTGATCCTCAATCTCCTCTGGTTATCGTTGCGACAGCATTTCCAGAGGTTCAAACTGCAGTGAAAGCACTAAAACTCGGGGCTTTTGATTATATCAACAAGCCATTTGACCTTGATGAGCTGCAACTGATTGTAGAAAGAGCAATGGATACACGGCAGTTGCGGGGAGAGGTGAACTCTTTCAGACAGCGTGAAAAACAACGGAGCAAACGTTCCTGGACCCGCCTGGAGGGTGAATCCAACATTCTTAGAAAAATGCGTCAGGAGATATTGCTGGTCGCCAAGGCAGGGACAACAACGACTTTGATACTTGGAGAGAGTGGTGTCGGTAAAGAACTGGTGGTCGAGGCTATCCATTATCAGAGTGCCAGGCATGAAGGTCCTCTGCTCAAGATTAATTGTGCCGCCTTGCCGGCAACATTGTTGGAAAATGAACTTTTCGGCCATGAAAAAGGGGCATATACAGGTGCGAACAGTCGTCAGAAGGGGCTCTTTGAGCTTGCCGATCACGGCACCCTGTTTCTGGATGAAATTGCAGAAATGGAACCGGGACTGCAAGCCAAATTACTCCGTGTTCTCGAAGATATGACCGTGACACGGATTGGTGGACAACAGTTGATTCATGTTGATGTTCGTATTGTTGCCGCAACAAATAGAGATCTGCGAGAAAGGATTGAGACCGGATTGTTTCGTGAAGATCTTTTCTACCGTTTAAATGTGTTTCCGATACTGGTTCCTCCGCTACGCGAGCACCCGGAAGATATCCCCCTGTTGGCCAACCTGTTTCTTAAGGAGTTTTTATTACATAGCCCGGATAAAAGTTGTGAATTCTCCACCATCGCGATGGAATGTCTGAGGAAACATCAGTGGCCAGGTAATGTCAGAGAGTTGAAAAATGTCATTGAGCGGGCAACTCTTCTCCATTCGGGGGGAGTAATCAGTCCTGATGATCTGGCTTTGATCGGGTGTTGTTCGGGGGCAAAAGCGGCAACAGAAAAAATGGTACCGCTTTCTGAAGTAGAAAAAACCCACATTCTCGCGGTTTATAAAAAAACCGATTACAATAAAACTCGGACGGCAGATATTCTCGGAATCAATCGACTCACCCTCAGGCGTAAGCTGAAAGAGTATGGTGACAGCTGACGGTTGGCCGATTAATGGAAGTATTTGACCATCTCTAAAACGTTTCTATTTCCTTCCTGGAGATATTTCACCTGATCCATTAACTTGAAAATAATCTGGATTCCACGTCCCCCTTCATCGTGTTTTTGAGCTTTGAGCTTGGCTAGAGCTTCAATATCAAACCCCTCTCCCTGATCATAAACCTTGATAGTCAGATCTTGATCAGAGGCAGTAATCAGAACCCTGACATCTTTGTCCGGATCACAGCTGTTGGCGTGACAGATTGCATTTGCCAAGGCCTCTGTCAAGACCAGATTAAGGTGATAGGCAAGCTCCCGGCGGTTTCCCTGATACCCCTTCAGGGAATATGCCATACTCTCACCAATTCGCCCGATTACTCCGAGGTATTTGGTTTGGTTTGGAACCGTTATGTCAACCTTAATCCGTTTTGACATTTGTATCTTTCTGCCAGGAATGGGTTGCTGCTTAAAAGCTCTCCAGAGCCTCATCGTGATTGGCGAAAATTTCAAAAACTCGATGTAAACGTGTCAGTTCAAACATTGAACGAACCTGTGGCTGCAGACAGCATAGTTTAAGGCTCCCCTCGCGGGCACTGGCATTTTTGAACCCTGACACTAAAGCGCCAAGGCCGGATGAATCAATAAAGCGAACCGAGCTCAAGTCAATGATCAAATTGCATTTTCCCTCATCAAACAGTTGTAGCATCTGCTCTTTAAGGTCTCCGCTGTTATGGGCATCCATGCGCTCTTCTTCGATGCTTATATTGACAATATCGTCCTGCTCAACCATCTTTAACTGCATTTGGATTCTCCTTCTTTAGGTGTAGTAATGGATCTTCTGAGTTATTTTAATTGTACCTTATTTTTTCAACACTGGAACTAAATCATTTGTTCAAATGGT
>JAOZMV010000050.1 GCA_029934095.1 Desulfuromusa sp.
GCTGCAGCAGCAGCGGTTGCTGAAAGATCAACGTGTTCAGCCGCTCCAGTGGTCACCTCAGAATTAAACAGGTTTCGGTCCAGAATAATCTGAAAGTCATCTTCCTTCAGCGATTGTACTGCAATTCCCCTCGGGGCGGGATCGACAAGCGACATTGCCTCCCCCCCCAGCGACAGATCAATCAACCGCCCTGCCAATATCCCTACTATTATCCCGCCAGTAACGGCCAGAGACAGAAGCAGATAATTCAAAAATTTTTGCAGATCAATCTGTACCGCAATCGAATTGATAGTATTTAGGATCAAAATAAACACCCACCATATTATTTTATTTCCATTAGACCCATAATTATACACAATTTAGAGAATAATTATTACATTTTTTTTATCTTCGGATGAATGACTCAATAAGCAGTTTTAATCTGCTTCCATTTCTGACTATAATCATGATGAAAAACTTATTTTTTTGACAAATTTCGGATAAAATTATTTATCATTTTTAAAAGGAGAGAGCGATGAAAGCAGTTCTGATAGATGAATTTGGTGCGCCGGAAGTTATGCGGGTTGGGGA
The DNA here is from genome assembly GCA_029934095.1 of Desulfuromusa sp. GTDB lineage: Bacteria > Desulfobacterota > Desulfuromonadia > Desulfuromonadales > Geopsychrobacteraceae > Desulfuromusa. The sequence goes on from JAOZMV010000050.1 coordinate 571, forward strand.
GATCAAAAAACCACAAGCAAAATCGGGTGAAGTTCTGATCAAGGTTATCGCTACCAGTATCAACCGTCCCGACCTGGTTCAACGGATGGGGAACTACCCTGCCCCAGCCGGAGACTCAGAAATTCTTGGGCTCGAAGTCGCAGGAACCATTGCTGAGATCGGTAGTGATGTCGGCAACTGGAAAGTTGGTGACCGGGTTATGACCCTGGTCGGAGGTGGTGGCTATGCAGAATACGCCGTAGCATACGCTAACCATTTGATGCCGATCCCGGACAGCATGAGTTTCGAAGAGGCGGCCTGTGTCAACGAAAGTTACATCACGGCATTTCTCAATGTATTTATGCTTGGCGGGCTGCAAGATGGTCAAACAGCCATTTTACATGGTGGTGGCGGTGGGGTTAATACTGCGGCGATTCAACTGGCAAAAGCTCTCACACCCAATGCTAAACTGATCGTCACAGCCAATCCCACCAAAATGGAGCGGGTCAAAGCTTTGGGGGTCGACCTGGTTATTGATTATACCGAAACACCCGATTTTTCTGGCTTGATCAAAGAATATACCAATAAAAAGGGGGTCGATCTGATCCTTGATCATGTCGGTGCCAAATATCTGAAACCCAACATGAACTCCCTGGGGTACACAGGAAAGCTTGTCCTTATCGGTGTCATCAGCGGAATTAAAGCTGAATTGAATCTGGCCTTGATGATGGTCAAACGCCAGCAGATCATCGGTTCGGTTCTGCGGAGCCGTCCGGTTGCCGAAAAAGGGGAGATCGTTGCTGAATTTACCCGCCGGGCCCTGCCGAAGTTTGCTGACCGAAGTATCGTCCCGATCATCGAAGAAGTTTTCCCCCTTGAGGATGTTGTTGCGGCACATCAGATGATGGAAGAGGATAAGCACTTCGGTAAGATTGTTTTAAAAATTGCAGATGCCTGATTTTTACGTAGCAGACAGATGAGAAAAAACGTCCTCCTGAATTTAACGGGAGGACGTTTTCTGTTGCAGGAAAGAAACCTCTATGCCTTTTAAAATTACCAACTTTTCCATTATTCCACAGCAAAAAAACAAATTTGTCCAACCGGTGCAATTACACTATTCACAGGATGGTCATACGCACACCTGGGAAGCGGTAAAAAGCCACGAAAGCGTTTCTATTTTACTCTACCATACCGAAAAACATGCTTTTCTGCTGGTGAAACAGTTTCGACCGCCGGTCTATATGAACAATAAACAACACCTCTGGACCTATGAACTGTGCGCCGGAATTGTCGATAAAGAGAAATCGCTGCAGGAAATTATTCAAGAAGAGATTAACGAGGAATGTGGCTATGATGTACCGCTAGAGGAAATTGAAAAAATCAGTTCATTTTTCACAAATGTCGGCGTAACCGGAAGCCAACAACACCTTTTCTACGCCGTCATAGATGAATCAATGAAAGTTCACGCTGGTGGTGGCATCAACAACGAAAAAATTATCCTCGAGTTCATTCCACTAAGCGAGGCAAAATCATTTCTTTTCAATGAAGATCTGGCAAAAACACCTGCCTTGATGTTTTCGTTTTACTGGTACTTTGAACGGTATGGAATGACCAGACAGAGGCCACCTACTGATGAATAGGCTGTGCAATGGCCTGAGATGCAAGTTCGAGGACGCTCTCAAGTGGGAGCAAGTTTCTGGTCTTGGCAACAGATCCACTGATGTGGACAAACCGGATTTCCGGATGGGATGTGACAGAGCGGAAATCGACAACCATATTATCACCCAACCGCACCATTTCCCACCCTGCACCACGGGTTGACGGAGTGATACTCATAACCACTGCGGCATCGTCAAGGGCACGTAGATACAACTCCATTGACAGCTTGGGTTTATCTGCAATTTTACTGACAAGAACCTTGAGGTGTTTTACCGGAAAAATTTGAGCTTCTTTTTTCAGTCGCTCCAACCGTCTCATTTTCAAACCAACCATTTCAATAACATCTTCTCCAAACTCTTTCATCAACCCATAAAAAGCGTCTTGCTTGGTTAACGCTGTCACCTTCGAGAAACAGGACAGAATGTAGCCATCAATTGGTGAAGAAGATGCGAAAAGAACACTGGTATCGACCCCCAGATATTCAGCCGTCTTATAGGGGCCACTGACATCCATCATACTCATTTGCGCATACCAGCCAAAAACCACCATAGCGGTGTCATGATAGCCGAGATAGTTCATCACCAGGTGAAAGGCGCAGGGGAAGGTTGAATCCTGATGATGGTCAAAATTATGTTTTCCCAGATCATATTCCATCCCGACATCCACAACATAGGTATCGGGATCAGCGAGATCCTCACTGGTTGCTTCGCGTCGAAAAACCTCTGCAGAACCGAGGGTCGCAAGCAAAATACTTACAGACATAAAATCGTCTTTATGGGCACTCCCGGGATGGGTAATAATTTTATACACCACTTAACCTTTTAATATTATTGAATTATTAACTTAAATCTGTGAGTACGGGCGGCAGATACCTCAACCATCTCTGCCCCTTTGTGAACTAATGAAGCTTAACACACCGGACAAATATGTGGCTTCATTAAAATCGAAACCAATCCAGTTGATATCTTCAAATCACAATATTATAGAACTGGGGTTTTGCATGTTCCAGAAGAGGTGAGCCATATGTTTCCCTGGCCTGTTATCGTTATTATCAATAGCCTACATTGTTTTTATCGATATTATCCATTCGACAATAGTAGCTATCTGACATATTGTTCTCGATACTATCGATCAGTATTTATTTCAGGAGGTTACAATGAGACATGGTTTATTGCCGAGTTTGTTTTTTACCGTTTTACTGATGCTTTTTTACACTTTGCCAGCAACGGCGGAAGAGTTGGATCGTTTTGCAGGCTTGAAGGGCAAAATTGATATTGCAGGCGGCACAGCACATATTCCGGTTATGAAAGATGCCGCCAGACATATCATGACCAAGTATCCACAGATCACCATCACTGTTGCTGGTGGTGGCTCCGGAGTTGGTATTCAAAAAGTTGCTGAAGGATTGGTTGATATTGGTAATGCCGGCCGTCCTATCAGTGCAAAAGAACGAGAAAAATACCCCCGACTGAGGTCTTTTCCCTTTGCAGTCGATGGTGTCGCACCTGCAGTCAACCCGGCCAACATCGTTTCAGAGCTGACCAGCATACAGATTCAGAATATTTTTTCCGGAAAAATAAACAATTGGAAAGATGTCGGTGGTGATGATGCGGAGATCCATATCTACAACCGGGACGAGGCCAGCGGCACAAGATCAGTCTTCTGGAAAAAATGTCTGAACAAGGGAGCCGTTGTTGAATCTGCTAATATTGTCGCCTCGAACGGCGCCATGAAGGTCGCTGTTTCTCAAGATCGTTATGCTCTCGGCTACATGAGTATCGGTCATTTGGATAATACCGTTAAAGCATTGGGTCTGGATGGGGTTGCCCCAACGCAGGAAAATGCAATCAATGGTCATTATCCCATAGTGCGTAAGCTGTTCATGAACACCAATGGGGCTCCAGCACCTCTGGTTAAGGCTTTTATTGATTATGTTATGAGTAGCGAAGGGGCGGCAAACATCAGCAATCACGGTTATATCCCACTGCAGTAAAGTAACTTGAAAGTTTACCTTGACGTGAATCAACCAAACAAAAATAACCGTCAGAATCAAGATCAGAGACGGTCTAACCGTCCTCTCAGCTGGATGTCAAAATACGTTGAGACCTTGCTAAAATATGCTACAGTTTTTTCTGCCCTGATTGTCCTCGTCCTGTTTGGATTTTTGACCTATTTCACTCTTCCCTTATTCGCAGAGGGCCAGATTACCGAGTTGTTTTCCTTACACTGGCGACCGTTTCATGGGGAATTCGGAATTTTGCCAATGATCGCCGGAACTCTTGCGCTGGCGATATCGGCTCTGCTGATCGCCTATCCTCTAGGACTGGGAATCTGTCTTTTTGTTCATGGTCTGGGTCCTCGCTGGTTAGCTCGCCCCATACTTCTACTTATTCATGGCATGACCGGCATTCCAACTGTCGTGTATGGGTTCGTTGCCGTGTTTCTGCTGGTGCCGTTACTACGGAATAATTTTTCTCATGGTAGCGGGTTTTCACTTCTGGCCGCGTCCTTAACCCTGAGTATTCTGATTCTCCCTACGATTGTTCTCTTGATCAACAGCCAACTAGAACAAATTGTCCCGAAACTGCGTCTGACAACAACTGCACTCGGCATCTCCCGCATTCATGAGCTAACCCGAATCAGCCTTCCAGCAGCCTCTTATGGTTTATTGGCGGCAGCAATTCTTGGCTTTGGTCGAGCTGTCGGAGATACCCTGATCGCACTGATGGTTGCAGGTAATGCCGCTCAGATTCCAGGATCTGCGTTTGACTCAATCCGAACCCTGACAGCACATATTGCGCTGGTTGTCGCAACAGACAGTCAAAGCACAACATACCATTCATTATTCGCCTGCGGCTTGATTCTCTTTTTGACAACAGCAAGCGTAAATCTACTGTTGCACCGAATCAAGCATCGTGCCTGCAGAGAGACGAATTATGAATAGGCTCCTCAACTTTGGTGTTTACTGCTGGTCATGGATTGCCACACTAGGAGTTTTTCTGGTTGTTGGGCTCTTGCTCTCTTATCTCCTGGCTCAAGGGCTGCCAACAATAGGGAAAGAGCTTTTTTTTGGTGATGCCCCTGCATGGGAGGCGATTTTCGGACAGGTCAGAGTCTGGGATGCGCTGTGGCCAGCATGTGTCGGCACCCTGTTTCTGGTCTTGCTCGCAACACTTCTAGCCGTACCAATTGGCATTTCCAGCGGGATTTACCTGGCTTGCTTTGCACCAAAGTCATTTAAACGGGTTTTGTCTTTGCTGGTTGAGCTTCTGGCCGGAACCCCATCGATTGTCATGGGGTTGTTTGGCTTTGCCTTTATTCTGTTTCTACGCAATACTTTTTTCCCGGACGCTAATACCAGCTTGTTACTTGCAGCAGCCTGCCTAGCGCTGTTGATCCTCCCCTACCTGATCTTTACGACCCAGGCGGCTCTGGAGAGTTTGTCCGATGAGTATCGCCTGATCGGTCCCAGTTTAGGGTTCAGCCAGATACAGACAGTTTTTCATGTTCTACTTCCTGCAGCAGGCCGCGGTATTCTCAGTGGGGTGGTCCTGTCAATCGGTCGAGCAGCAGAGGACACAGCCGTTATTATGTTGACTGGCGTTATTGCTAATGCCGGTCTGCCACAAGGGCTGTTCGGAAAATTTGAAGCATTGCCATTTCGAATCTTTTACCTGGCAGCGGAATATCAAACCCCTGCAGAACTTGACTCAGCCTATGGAACCGCATTGGTTCTTCTCTGTCTCACCGGCATGCTCTATGGCAGCGCCCTTGCCTTACACAAAACTCTGGAGTTGCGATGGAACCAACACGGATGAAACACCAACCGTTCTGCATTATAAAAAATCTGCAGGTGTCGTTTCATGGCAGAACAGTTCTACAAAAGATCAATCTAACTCTGAGCGACAGCGGAATTATTGTCCTTGTCGGCCCCTCTGGATCAGGGAAAACAACATTTTTACGCTCTTTAAACCGTCTGAATGAACATTACCCAGGATATTCTGGCAGTGGCAAAATTGAATTGAAGCTTCCCGGCTCAATGCAGGATATTCAGGATATCCATAGTACTGATCTGGAGGTGACCGAACTGCGCAGACAGGTCGGGATGGTTTTTCAAACACCGAATGTTCTACCGGTCAGTATTGCCCAAAACATCAATTTACCCCTGAAACTGGTCACCGGTCTGGATAAGGTGGAGAGGGAAGCAAGGCTCATCGAAGTACTGCAAGAGGTACATCTCTGGGATGAGGTAAAAGATCGTCTCAAAGAAAGTTCTTCCCGCCTATCGGGAGGGCAACAACAAAGACTCTGTCTGGCGCGTGTTCTGGCCCTGAAACCTAAAGTTTTACTCCTTGACGAACCGACAGCTTCACTCGATTTCAAGGCATCACATAGAATTGAGGATTTATTGATAGAACTACAGGATCGCTATCAGATCATTGCCGTTTCCCACAGCTTGCGGCAAGCAAGAAGAATTGCTGGACAGATCCTGGTAATGAAGGAAGGACAGATAGAGCATCTGCTAAAAAAAGAGCAGTTTGAGGATCTGGAAATGTTGCAAAAACTACTTGACGAGATCTTTTAGTTCAACACCGCAACTTCCATCACAATAGGGAGCATTCCCCGTTTCCCCACAACTACACAAATAAACCCGCTCGCGTTCCTGCACTTCAAACCGGATCGGCGTAGCTTCGCCACTTTGATGATGGCCATCGCAAAAAGGCAAATTTTCTGACTGGCCACAGGTGCAACGATAGTAAACTCCCGGATCAAGGGTCAGGGCAATTGGCATTCCAGCATCATTATTCATTTTAGTCATGATCAGCTCCTGTAAAATTCAGTGATTTTCATCTATAGTGTTATTCCATGAAAGACAATCTGAATGCAATCATGAGATAGCAAAATTCCAGAACTATTGAAAAGATCAACCCAGAGGTCAATCATGAAAAAAAACAATATTATCTTAATTGGAATGCCCGGAGCGGGTAAAAGTACCGTTGGGGTCATTCTGGCCAAACGGATCGGCTTTCATTTCATCGATACCGATCTGATCATTCAAGCTCGGGAGAAGTGTCGTCTGCAGCAAATTATTGATATTCAAGGTCTGGAAAAATTTCGCCAGATTGAGGAACAGATGCTCCTCAACCTTCATCCGGAACATAGCGTTATTGCAACCGGAGGATCAGTGATCTACTGTGAAAAGGGGCTGGAGGCACTGGGCAAAACGGGGATTCTGATTTACATCCAAGTGTCCCTGACAGCCCTACAAAAAAGAATTGCCGACATGGGCCAGCGCGGCCTGGTCATGGCCAAAGAACAGACATTTAAACACCTCTATCAGGAGCGTACCCCTCTCTACGAAAAATTCGCCAATTTGACCATCCCCTGTGGAGAGATCAATGCTGAACAAGTTGCTGCAAGGATCGAAAAAGAGATCGAGTGACTCTGGCCAATGCTATCAACTGACTAGGTGATGACTTGATCATGGAGATTCTCCATCGCTCCACCTCAAAATAGGTTATAATACTTGTGCCGAGTTCATAGATAAAAAGTATGCTTTAGAGAGTGAAGATTTATGAGTCCAGACCAGCTTGATGATTTACTACAGAAAGGAATTGAAGCCGCCGAAAAAGGCTATATTCACTCCGCCCAGGTTTTTCTTGGACAGGTCACCGAACATCGGGACACACCGGAACTTCACAGCTACCTGGCTTACTGTTTAGCCAAGGGGCAAGGGAGAATACACTCTGCGGCAAAAGCCTGCCGTGAATCGATCAAACGTGAACCCAACAATTCACTTCACTACCTGATTCTAGGTCGAATTTTACTGATGTCTGGAGATAAAAGAAAAACCATAGAGACCTTCCGCCAGGGACTTAGAGTCGGTCCGAACCCTTTAATTGTCGATGAATTAAAAAAACTTGGTTTACGCAAGCCGGTCATTTTAAAAAGTCTTAAAAGAAATCACCCGATCAACCGGGCGCTGGGTAGATTATTCGATTTTATCGGCTTTAGATAGAGCGTCTCTCTATCGATGACGAGCCAGAAAACGATCTAATTCATTGGCAAATTTCTGTTTATCCTTGGCTCCATAGGCAGGGGGACCTCCCGTTTCAACGCCATTACTGCGCAAATCATCCATAAAATTACGCACCGATAATCGCTCTCGAATATTCTCCTCACTAAAGAAGTCCCCGCGTGGATCTAACGCATGCCCCCCTTGACTGATTGTTTCAGCAGCCAACGGGATATCTGCCGTCACCACCAGATCACCCGGTTCCAGTAGCCGGATAATTTCCTGATCTGCAACGTCTGCCCCGGCTGAAACCTTAATTGAACGAATCCAGAGTGACGCCGGATGTCCGAGAACCTTATTTGCAACCAGTGTTAATAGAATTTTCTTGCGCTCGGCCACCCGATAGAGAAGTTCCTTAATCGGCTTGGGGCACGCATCCGCATCTATCCAGATTTTCACTTATCACTCCTCTTTTTCTAGCCAACAACTATTCACACGATGTGAACAGAAGATAGGTTATCCTCGTCTATACCTGTTCAGAACTCCAATTTCAAAATCACTTTGTTGCCCCGGTTTCCTGATATCAACCA
>JAOZMV010000051.1:0-4465 GCA_029934095.1 Desulfuromusa sp.
TTTTGCCCCATAGCTATGGCTATGAGCCTACAAACGAGCTAAAAACTGTTCTCAAACCTCCGAATTTTCGCTTCAGTCCGTATAGTCCGACAACCTCCTAGCTGGTCATTACACAATCTCATCCTGAATCCGACTATCGAACACTCGCTGACTCTTCTTTTCTGAACGCGGCAGACTGGCATAATCAGTCAGTTCCAGATCGACAGAAACCAACAGTTGTTTTTTGATCTGATGGCTGATTTCGTGACTCAATTCAGGAATGCGCTTGACCTCTACCCTTTCGGCACGTTCCACAACCAACCGCATATGGTCACGTCCAGCATTGTTGCGGGTTAAATGAATCTGGTATTCGGAACCGATTCCCGGCACGGTGGATAAAATTGTATCGATACTGCTGGGATAGATATTGACACCACGGAACTTGATGGTGTCATCACTGCGTCCTTTGATTCGTGAGTGGCGTGGCAAAATACTGCCACAGGCGCAACGGCCAGGAATCTTCCGGGTGATATCACGGGTTCGATAGCGGATCAGCGGGGCGCCCTCTTTGCATAGGGTGGTCACGATCATCTCGCCCCACTCCCCCTCGGGAACCGGTTGCAGGGTTTCCGGATCGAGAATCTCCAGCAGGTAATAATCACCCCAGTAATGGATACAGTCATGCTCGCTGCACTCAATTCCGGTACCGGGGCCGTATAATTCTGTCAGCCCGGTGATGTCAAACAGTTCTGCTCCGCCAAAAAGCTCGGAAATCTTCTTTCGCATCGAACGACTGGAGCGTTCTGAACCGTAGATGATCTTCTTAATCGCGATCTGGTCAGCAACCCCGCGCTTATGGATCTCTTCAGCCATCAACAGCGCCATCGATGCAGTTGAACAAAAGACCGTCGATTGAAAATCGAGTAAAAATTGAATCTGCATATCAATATTGCCCGGTCCGGCCGGAACCGCCATAGCACCAACCTTTTCACAACCAAGTTGAAAGCCTATTCCTGCCGTCCAGACGCCATATCCGACAGCAATTTGCACTCGATCAAGGGGAGTGACCCCGGCCATCTGGTAGCAACGGGCGAAAAAATCTGTCCAGTTATCAAGATCTTTCTGGGTGTAGCAGAGAACCTTGCGTTTACCGGTTGTCCCCGATGAGGCATGGACACGAACGATCTGCTCAAATGGAACCGAACGGAGTGGAAAGGGATAGCCTTTACGAAGATCTTCCGCTGTAGTAAAGGGGAGTTTCTGCAAATCATCTAAAGACTGAATTGTGTCAGGGGTGATATTTGCCTGATCGAGTTTTTCCCGATACTCGGCAGAGCCTTCATAGGCGTGGCGGACAGTCCATTGCAGGCCAGCCAGTTGATGGATTTCCAGTTCGGTTTCATCTTTGAATGGGGGCATAAAGTTCTGTTGTTGCATATCAGGTTTCTCCAGGCGAATATTGGTCAGTCCGGCGGCTCCAAGACGGCTGGCCGCAGGGTTGGTATCACTGGCGGCTCCAAGGAAAGCGGAGCGCAGGATCGGATCATTAAGCAGACTGCTGCTTTTCCCCTGCTCAACAATTTTCCCATTGGCCAACAAATAGGCTTTATCCGAAGCTGAGAGTGCGCGGGCAGCATTCTGTTCAACCAGCAGAATTGTGGTGCCGGAACGGGCCAGCTGGTGGATAGTCGCAAAAATTTCATCGGTAATCAGTGGTGCCAATCCCAAGCTTGGCTCATCCAGAAGCAACAAGCTGGGTTTTGCCATTAAGGCACGACCCATGGCCAGCATCTGCTGTTCACCGCCGGAGAGGGTGCCGGCCAGCTGATCTCGCCGCTCCTGCAGTTTGGAGAAGCGGCTGAAAACTTCATCCAGCCGTGCTGATGACTCTGTTTTCGAGAGTTTTAAAGGGATCGCTCCAAGCTGAAGATTTTCCAGCACCGATAAATGACTGAAAACTTCACGCCCTTCAGGTGATAATGCCAGGCCAAGCCGAACCATCTGATCCGGGTTGGTGTTGGTCACGTCTGTCCCGTTAAGACTGATCTGACCACCTGAAGGCTTAACCAGGCCCATCAAACATTTCAACAGGGTGCTTTTTCCTGCTCCATTGGCACCGACCAGGGCAACAGTTTCACCCTGGTTGACTTCAAGATCAACATTGAACAGGGCTTGAGCGGCGCCGTAGTGGGCGGTGAGATTGTTGATTTTCAGCATAACTCAATCCTGAATTGAAGTTTTTAACGGAGAGACACGGAGGTAGAGAGAGCGCAGAGAAAAGACAAAACCCAAAATGGCCACCAAGACTCCAAGTTCTCCAAGACAACCAAAGTCAAAATCGTTTTTAAGGTTTTAAAACCCTAAAAAGAAATTTTGCATTTCCTTGGTGCTCTTGGAGTCTTGGTGGCAAAGTTCAAGGTTTTGATTTTCTCTCCAACTCTCCGCCTCTCCGTTGAAAAAGTTTTTACGCTGTCGCATCCATCCGTCCCAGATAGGCTTCCAGTACCAACGGATTTCGACGTATTTCATCCGGGGTTCCGGTGGCAATGCATCTTCCGCTATCGAGAACGACAACCTGGTCGGCAATATCCATGACCAGATCCATGTCATGTTCAATTAAAAGCATGGTGTGGCCGCTACTTCTCATTAATCGAAGTTGCTGGCCGACTGCTGCAGTTTCTTCTGAATTTAATCCAGCAACCGGTTCATCGAGTAAAATTAATTGTGGCTGGCCAACTGTAGCACGAGCCAATTCGACCCGTTTTTTATCGCCATAAGCGAGAATCCCGACAGGCCAGTTTGCTTTATCAGCAAGACCAAAACGATCCAGGGATTCGAGCGCGCGTAATTTTAATTGCCGTTCGCGATGACGTAAATCAGGTAATCGTAACATTGCCAGCAGCATGGAATCTCCACCCTCTCGGGTCAATCCTGTGAGGATATTATCCAACACCGTCAGACGTGGGAATATTTTCAGATTCTGGAAAGTTCTGGAAATACCCAGCCTGCTGATTTTATGGGCTGGCAGGTTGTTGAGTTGCTGTTGCTGAAAATAAATTTTTCCAGAACTGGGTTCCAATACTCCGGTAACACAGTTGACCAAGGTACTTTTCCCCGCACCATTCGGACCGATCAGTGCAGTCAGCTTTCCTTTGGGAACGGTGAAGGAAACATCACTTAATGCCGGCAAGCCACCAAAATTTTTACTGACCTGCTCAAGTTGCAGCATCCTTTTGCCTCCGTAGAGCCAATTTGATTTTGACCATATCGACCAGACCAGTCACCAGTCCCTGTGGTAGAAACAGCAATATGACGACGAGAATTCCACCATGGACAAAATCCTTGTAGGTTTCAAATAGATCCATCCACTCCGGCAGCAGTGTAATCAATGCAGCACCAAACAGTGAGCCCCAGATTGAACCCATCCCGCCGATAACCACCATAATCACCATATCGGTTGAGGCAAAAATATCAAAAGAATCGGGACTGACAAAAGAGTAACAGTGGGCAAATAAACTGCCTGCAACCGATGCCAGAACCGCCGAGAGAACAAATATTTTAATTTTAGCATTGCGGGTATTTACCCCCAGCGCCTCTGCAGCAACTTCGTCTCCGGACAGAGCCGATAAGCCACGACCGACGCCACTGCGCACCAGATTCAGGCAGAGCAGTAAACTGATCAGGGCGAAACCCCAGAGGAGATAATGGAGCCGTATCTCGTCATCAAACTGAAAACTTCCAAAGGAGAGGTAAGGAATTCCAGAGAAACCGCTTGGACCACCGGTCACTTCATCCCACTGCAGTAGAATTGCGTGAACGACAAAGCTTAAACCTAAAGTTGCCATGGCCAGATAATGTCCCGAAAGACGTAGTATCGGAATTCCCACCAGCAGAGCTACCAGGGCAACAATAACGGCAACCAGAAACATGGCCGGCCATGGGGAAATTTCAAAAGTTACAGTGGCAATAGCCGAACCATAGGCACCCAGACCGAAAAAGGCTGCATGACCAAGGGAGATTTGCCCGGCATAGCCGATAAAAAGGTTGAGACCGAGGACGACAATGGCGTTGATGGCGATCAGATTGGTCAGGCCGAGGGTGTAGGGGTTGTTTTCGTACAGTGGATAAAGCAATAGAGTAATGGATAGACCGGTGACGGTGAGTCCGGTGCGGTGCAGGTAGATGAAATAGAGGATTTTTTGTTTGTGAGTCATTTATTGCTCATTCGTTGTTTTATATATTTGTCGCTACCTGTTAATCAATCCGGGCTTGACTCATTTTTGATCTTCTTTCTCCATGTGACGCAGCCGAAAATGGAGAACGGTGTTGCGATCAGGGCGGCGAGTGACCCCGCGACCTTGACTTTGTTCTGAATCCATAAGCTCAAGGCTGAAAGTCAAAACCGGCGGGTTTCGTCCCGCCAGACGACTTACTTTTCTTGCGCACCCAAGAAAAGTAAGCAAAAGAATGTGCCCCGCTCCTTGCC
>JAOZMV010000051.1:4565-6369 GCA_029934095.1 Desulfuromusa sp.
AAGAAAAGTAAGCAAAAGAATGTGCCCCGCTCCTTGCCCGCCTTTGGCGGGTTCCCTCCGTTTCATTCCACTTTGCCGCTCAGGAAAAAACTCGGCAAGCCTCAAACATTTTCCTTCGAAATCCGGCAAAGCTCCATTTCACTCCGGCAGCGTCACAGGGGGGAACTAACTGCTCAACCCTTTTTGGAAAGCCTTTAAGTTTTGTTCTATAAACTTTTTTGGCGCCAGCTGTTTAATTGCTGTTTCACATTCCTCGGCTGAAAAAACCAAAGCTCCATGCTTTATGGCTGCTCCGAGCAAAACCAGATTTAACAGCACGGCATTACCGAGGTCTCTGGCGATTTTGGCTGCATCTATGCTGATATGGTCATTATTGTGTGTGGTATTAATGATCCAGGTGCCTTTTTTCTGCAACAGTGATTGATGTACTGGCAGATTCTCTTCCCAAAGTAACAGACCAAGGTTGGCCTGACCGGTGCGGATTAACGGACTGGCAAAATCACCAATTTTGATGGTTGAGAGCACCGTTCCGCCACGTTGTGCCATGCCGTGAGTTTCGGAGGTCAGGACTGGAATTCCACGATTGACGGCAACTTGAGCGATAACCCGGGTCAGAAACAGCACACCCTGCCCGCCAATACCGCTGACGATAATCTGCTGTTTCATGATTTTTCCTCCTTGACGATGGCATCGACCGGACAGACCGGGATGCAGGTGCCGCAGCCGATACAGCGATCCTGATTGACCACCGCCAAGTTTTTGTCTTTATCCATAGATAATGCCGGGCATTCAAATTTATCGACACAGATTCGGCAGGCGATACAGTTATCTTTAATCGTTACCAGAAATGAATCCTGGGATTTTCTTACTGCCGGATCCATGATGCAGCCGTGCTGGGCAATTAAGACGGCAACGCCTCCCTCCGGGCTGCGAATATAGGCATCGGCTTTTCTCAGCAATGCTTCAAAACGCCTGTTGTCGTAAGGGTCACAGGTTTCAATGAAGTCAACCCCGCTTGCCTTGACCAGTGGTTCGATGGTGACAGCTTTGGTCGCTTTATCTCCGGCAGCGATTCCCATATGTGGAACCGGCTGGCCACCGGTCATGGCGGTGGTTGCATTGTCGAGGATCACAACAATAATTCGTGCCTGTTGGATGACAGCATTGATCAGTGCGGGAATCCCGGCATGAAAAAAAGTTGAGTCACCGATAGTGACGATGATGGTCGGAAAATCTCCTTCATCCTGTTGATATGCCTGGTAGAAGCCTGCTCCCTGACTGATACAGGCCCCCATGCAGTGAACTGTGTGAACCGCGCCCAGGTTCATTCCCAGAGTGTAGCAACCAATATCGGAAGGATAAATTCCTTTTGGGAAACATTTTTTAATACTGTAAAAAGCGGTCCGATGTGAACAGCCGGGGCAGAGAGAGGGTCGCTGTCCACGTCGCTCTTCCGGCATCTCTTGAGGCGGTGCAAGGTTCAGAAAGTCAGCCAGCGCCTGATGGATGACATCCGGTGTCAGTTCACCCTCACGAGGAACTGCCCCATTTTGTTTGCCAATGGCACCAGGGTGAGCCAGTTGTAGTTCGATGACCGGATAGGTCTCTTCCAGAATCAGGATGTGATCATACTTTTCATGTAAATTTCTGGAAAAATCGGGATTGAGTGGATAGGGCATCAACACCTGGTAAAGATCGATCTTATTGCTTAAGTTCAATTCTTCAAGCAGATCAACCAGATTACTATAAACAACCCCTGAAGCAACCAGGGCGGTCCGTGGCTGGCTGTTATCTCCCGGAGTCA
>JAOZMV010000051.1:6469-8651 GCA_029934095.1 Desulfuromusa sp.
TTCAAATGCCGGTTGGATAAACTCCTTTGCTTCTGCCGGACTGGCCGGATCAATAACCGGCACCCGCCCTTGTAAACAGAACAGGCGGGTATCCTGTTCATTCTGGGAACTGTGTGGTCCCGGATCGTCAGCAACAATGGTCAGCATTCCCCCTTTGACCCCGATATAGGCAGTGCGCATAAAGGGATCAGCCGCCACATTCAGCCCGACTTGTTTCATCACTGCCACAGATCGTTTGCCGGTATAACTGGCAGCCAGTGCCACTTCGAAAGCAATTTTTTCGTTGACCGACCATTCTATATGCAGTGGTTCAGCAGCTTGTTCGCTGCGATCAATGACTGCCTGCAAAATTTCTGTCGAGGGGGTGCCAGGATAGGCCGCAGCAACCTGGCAACCTGCTTCAATCAGACCCTGGCCGATGGCTTCGTTACCCATTAAAAGTTCGATTTTATTTTTCATGTTTAACTAACCTTTAATTCAAAATCATTTAACGCAGAGATGGAGAGAACGCTGAGTTCGCAGAGAAGAGCAAAATCTTTTTTGTTTTTAACCTCCCAAATAAGATTTTCTCTGCGATCTCTCCCGCTCTGTGTCTCTCCGTTTAAAATAGTTATTTCCCCAATAACCCCTTGGGCCGCACAAACAACACCAGCAGTAACACCACAAAGGCGACCACATCTTTGTAGGCACTCGAAAGATATCCAGCCGAGAGCGATTCCAGCAGACCCAGACTCAGACCGCCAAGGATGGCTCCCGGAAATGATCCAAACCCACCTAAAATGGCAGCAGCAAACCCTTTAAGCCCAAGCAGGACACCAACATCGTAGCTGAGAGTTGTGATCGGGGTGACTAAGACCCCTGCTAACCCACCCAGTGCTCCGGCAATTGCATAACTGGTCAGTCGTACCCGCCCGGTGGGAATTCCGACAACCGCAGCCGCCGTTGGATTCGAGGCAACCGCCCGCATTGATAAGCCCAGAGAGGTGCGATAAAAAAACCAGGTCAATAATCCGATGGCAACAACGGTCAGTAACAGAATCCAGAGGGTTTGCGGTAAAACACTGGCACCTAAGATTTTAACCGGAGTATCGGGGGTGAGCGGCGGCAGTGCCATGCGGTTTTTTCCCCAGATCAGCTTGATCGCACCACGTAGAATAATTGACAGACCAACAGTGAGAAAAATCAAGACCAGATGGTTGTCTGACCGTGCCGGTCGTAAACCAAACCGTTCCACCAGCATCGCTACCAGTGCAACTCCGGCCACCGCCAGCAGTAGCCCCGGAACCATCGGTAGGCCTGCAGTAAATAAAGCTGAAAACATCAACATTCCACCGAGGGAAACAAAATCTACCTGGACAAAGTTGACGATCCCCATGGTGTTGTTGACAACACAAAAGCCGAGGGCAATCAGGGCATAAATTGCGCCACTGGTCAGTCCGGAAAAAAGGTATTGTAGAAAGTCAGTCAAGCGGAAGGCTCCATGGTGATTTCGAGAGCCCACAGATTAGGTCAGGGGCGGGTTCAGGTCAAGAGTCGAAGGGGTAGTTTAAACCAGTAACATCCGATCAGAGACAAATTCTTCGCCACGGACTTTGTAAAATTGTTCCAGCAGGTCTTCCACACTCATGGCCCCTTTTTCTGCTCCTGAAACATCGAGAATGATTTGACCGTCGTGGAGCATGATTAACCGGTTGCCGAGTTGGAGAGCCTGGCGCATGTTGTGGGTGACCATCAAAGCGGTCAACTGTTGATCAACAATAAGTCGCTGTGTCAATTTTAACACTTGGAGTGCGGTTTTTGGATCGAGGGCGGCGGTATGTTCGTCCAGCAGGAGAATTTTTGGTTTAACCAGAGTTGCCATTAACAGAGTGAGAGCCTGTCGCTGGCCACCGGAGAGGAGGCCAACACTATCTTTCAGGCGGTTTTCCAGCCCTAAATTTAGCTGTGATAGTTGTTTGCGAAAGAGCTTTCGATCACTTTTTTGCACTCCACGTTTTAAACCATGAACTTTTCCGCGACGATTGGCCAGGGCCAGATTTTGCTCAATTGAGAGAGGACCGCAGGTTCCGAGTAGTGGATCTTGAAAGACTCGACTGATCTGCGTGGCGCGTTTGTATTCAGGCCAGTGGCTGACATCCTGATCGTCAATCAGGATATGTCCACTGTCAATAGGATGGCTTCC
>JAOZMV010000052.1:0-2081 GCA_029934095.1 Desulfuromusa sp.
GGAAGCTTTCCCGATTCGGTAGCCGAACCGATTTTGAACGGTATGAGAGAGAATCGGGACAGGATGGTTCGCTCCATGGATTGAACTATGCCAGTGACTATCCATGAGTTGTTCCAACTGACCATATATGCCGAATCAGTTCGATACCACGACCGATTGTTTAATCCAGGGGGAGAGTTGAGTCTGGTCAACTGAGATACCGAACCCGTACCCGGTTGGCCTGACTGGTGGTCGTCCTCCGTAACCGAATTGCAGCAACGGCTGCACCGGATCTTCCTTAAGAAGATGTTTGCCGAAGCAGCCTTCTGAAAAACGAACCTGCTTGCCGACAGCCGAGATCAGAGCCAGTTGTGCAGCAGACAGCAGAGAGCTTTCGCCTACCTGACAACCAACCTGGATAATCATCCCCTCCTCCAGGCCCCTTCGGCAACGATCATATGCTGCTATCAGACCACCACATTTTGAAATGCGAACATTGAGCGATGTACAGGCTTTTGCTTTGATCAGGTTTTCAAGGCTTTGGGCATCATTGAGACTCTCATCGACCATGACTTCCAGTCCGGTCTCATGGACCAGTTTGGCAAGGCCTTCGATATCGTCAGGTGGCAAGGGCTGTTCAAAGGACCGGACTCCATATTCAGCCAGACGAGGCATCTGTTCCAACGCAGTCGGTACATCCCAGGCCATATTGACATCGACCCGGATATCGCAACCGGCACCCAAAACCTTGCGTGCGGTGCGCACCATTTCGACGGCCCCTTCTGCGCCAATCTTCAGTTTGACCTGTCTGAAGCCGTAGAGGCGAACAGTAAGCAGGGTTTTAAGGTAAGACCAACCGGTAGCAGCAGAAAAGACGACACTGTAGCGCATACTGTCTGGAAGCTGCACCCGATCCTGCAGGTGTACGCTCTGCTTGAATGCATGGCCGAAGGAATCAAGCAGGGCAAGATCAACCGCTGCCCAGGCCGCTGTCTGAGGTTGTCCCGGCGGGACCCAGCCTTCAACTGCCCGACCGTTGCACTCGGTCAGAAAATCAAGCAGTTCTTGCCAATCCTGAAACTCCTGACCGACCAGGCGCGGCAGGATGCTCTGTTCGAGCAAAGCAAAAGCGTCGTCTCTGGATTCGCCGGAGACATAATCGCGTGGCAGGCATTCACCATAGCCGATCGAACCGTCATCAAGTGTGCATTCCAGCATGATACTATCCGAAGTCCAACGTTCATGGGCCGCATGCTTGAATGGTTTGCAGAATGGCAACTCCAGGGCGTGCAAGGTAAATGACTGAATAATGGCCATACTCAAGGCTCCTCTATCCGCGCCAGCCATTGGCGCAGATTTTCGAAATAATTGCTCTTCTCAAGGCTGTATTCGAGGATATGCCTGGCATCGGGGTAAGTGATTTCCGTCTTGTCCTCTGCGGGGACTTTATCCAGCCATTTTTTGTTTTTCCGGTAGTCGGCAATCTCATCTTCACCGGCAAACCCGACTAGAATCGGCATAGTCAGACGATCCGTATTGGCGGATATGTACTTGCGGGCTTCGTTGATCTGCCAATAGAGATCCCCGGTCACTTCCCGCAGTGCAAGTGGGTCGGTGGCGATAAAGGGCTCGTAGTCCGGGATCTCAGAAAACTGGTCCGGATTGAGCGGTACTGCGAAATAGTAATCCCGCTGCCCGGAAGATGAGAAGAAAATTTTCACCATTTGCGAAAACGGGATCGAAGTGTGTGTATAGATTCCCGGGGTGGTCAGCATCAAACCCTTGATCGCCTCGGGGCTTGTCTCGGCAAAAACTGTTGCCGGGATGGCCCCGAAACAGTGCCCGAGGAGATAAACCTGGGTGCCACTGTGTCGCTGTGTGGCATAAACACGTACGGCTTCAATATCTGCGTTCCAGTCCATGAAATTCTTGCTGTCTCCCCGGGTGGCCTGGCTCAGCCCGGATCCGCGTCGGTCGATGACGTAGACCGGATGGCCGAGGCTGGCAACAAATGCTGCCGACTGGGAGAACCAGCCCGAATGACTCTGCAGGCCGTGGGCCATCAGTACTGGCGTGCGAGAACCCTCAGAACCGAACAGACG
>JAOZMV010000052.1:2181-8646 GCA_029934095.1 Desulfuromusa sp.
GCTCCTGATCAAAGAGACATTAACTGAAACCCTGATTGACATTCTACCAAATTAGGTCATAATTTCAAATATTTCCTCTCAATAATTCTTGCCCCAAAATTTCTAACTCTAAGGAGTCCCTCATGTCATTAGCTTCGATGACAATTCGGATGATGTCGAGTCAATCGGCCAAACGCTTCGAAGCTGCAACTCGTGACCCGGTTGCGGCCCAGACCGAAAAGTTGCGACATCTTATGCAGAAGAATGCCAACACCGAATATGGCAAGCGTTACGGTTTTGCAGACATCAAAACATTTGCAGATTACCGTCGGCAAGTTCCGGTTATCTCCTACGAGAGCATTAAAGATGACATGCTGCGCGTGATCAGTGGTGAGAAGAATATCTTCACCGCCGAAACTCCGGTAATGTTTGCCCAGACCAGCGGTACCACTGGAGACCCGAAATATATCCCGGTGACCCCGACCTGCCAGGGTCGCGAGCACAAGGATGTCATGCGGACCTGGATGAGTCATGCGCTTAAAGCACACCCTGATATGTTTGGCGGTCAGGTCGTCACCCTGGTTTCCCCTGCCGTAGAGGGTCACACCCCCTGCGGACTGCCCTTCGGTTCGACCTCTGGCCATATGTATAAAAATCAACCGGGGTTGGTGCGACGCATCTATGCAATCCCCTACGAGGTCTACGAGATAGAGGACTACGCCGCCAAATACTTTGCCATCATGCGCACTGCCCTGGAGATGGATGTCCGGTTTCTGGCCACGGCTAACCCCTCTTCTATTTTGAAGCTCTGTGAAAAAGCGGATGAGTATGCTGAACAGATCATCCGTGACATTCATGATGGAAGCCTCTCCTCTGACTTCAATATTGATGCGGCAATTCGCTCCAGCCTGAGTTCAAAATACCGGCCAAACCCCTCTGCAGCGAAAGCGCTTGAAGATGCCCGCAACAAGCGGGGCGGGAAACTTCTTCCGGTCGATTACTGGCCGAAGCTGAGCCTGATCGGCTGTTGGAAGGGGGGGACGGTCGGTCACAATCTGAGGAAGTTCCCGGAGTGGTTCGATCCTGAAGAACGACGTGCCATCCCGGTCCGTGATTGGGGCTACCTCTCCAGTGAAGCCCGTGGCTCCATCCCTCTCACCGACAGGGGAAGCACCGGAGTGCTGACTGTTGCCAGCAACCTTATCGAGTTCGTGCCGGTCACCGAACTGGAGGCAAAGCCGGACTCTCCCGAACAATGGTCCTTCCTGCACATCGGTGAACTCGAAGAAGGAGAGGAATACTATATCTTCTTCACCACGACCGGAGGCCTCTATCGTTATGACATCAATGATGTCGTCAAGGTTGTCGGATTCTACAATCAAACTCCAGAAATCATCTTTCTGCGTAAAGGGCGTGGCATGACCAACCTGACCGGCGAGAAGGTCAGTGTCAACCAGGTGATCGTGGTTATGCAAAAAGCTTCTCAGATTACCGGCGCGGTAGTAGATCACTTCCGCGCCGAAGCAGATCTCAATGCCAGCCGCTACATCTTCCGGGTCGAATTTGCCACCCACACCGATGATGCCACCCGGCAGGCTTTCCTGAATAACATTGATGGCGAAATGAAGGAGCTTAACATCGAGTACAAGGCCAAGCGTGCTTCCATGCGACTCGGTCCACCGGTCTTGCATGTTATGAAAGAGGGCTGGTATGAGCGGGGCCGGCAGAAGCAGGTCGAAGCCGGGATGCGTGCTTTCCAGGCCAAGACCATGCTGCTCTCTCCGGTCAAGGAAGAAACCACCATGGTTATGCCGGAACTTGAAGCCATTATCGAGATGGATGACAGCAAATAGGATGTCCACTCCGACGAAACAAACGACACGTCAAGTCTTACCCAAAGCCTCTTCTGCCGGATCGAACCGGCGACTCTGGCAGATAGTCGCCGGAGTCGGTGCGCTGCTTCTGATCATTGGTGTCTGGACCTACGATGCGGTACAGGAGACGCTCAACGAAAACATCACCATCGGCCTGCAGACAATCCTTCGCGCCAATATCCAGTCTTTGCAAATCGTGGTCGACGATGAACGGGCCTATATCCGGTCATGGGCCAATGATGATGAGGTCCGTACTCTGACTGAACAACTGTTGTCGGGCCAGGATCCCGACTACGTCAGGCGGGAACTGACCAAAGTCGTAGAAAATGCTGTGACTGATGACGAATACCTTGGTTTTGCCATCATTGATGGCAAGGGTGTCGTTCAGGTAACAAATAAGTCAGACATCTTTCTCGATACAACCTTGTCTCCTGTTGCATTGAAACTGCTCGGACCGATTCTATCCGCTGAGATCTTGTTCGGGAGACCGATTACCGAAAACGCCCTGATTGAGAAAACCGCCGGACTCGTTAATCGGCCATTATTGCTGCACAAGGCACCTATTACAGATGCCCATGGCAATATTATCGCGGCACTGCTCTTTGCCGTCGACCCGAAGAAAGATTTCACCCGTATCCTGTCTGTGGCCGAACTCGGCAACACCGGTAGCACCTACGCGTTCGATGAAAAAGGGCTGATGCTCTCTGCCTCCCGTTTTAAAGACCAGCTCAAACAGCTGGGACTGATCCCGGACACGCCTGACGGCTCAGCTATCTTGACCCTGGAGTTGCGTGATCCGGGTGTCGATCTGACCAAAGGAAAAAAGACCACAGAACCACGGGACTCACGCCCACTGACTCGCATGGCAGCGGCAGCAGTCAGCGGATTATCAGGCATCGATATCGATGGCTATCGTGATTATCGCGGCACTGAAGTTGTGGGGGCCTGGCAATGGTTGCCTGAGTACGGTTTCGGAGTGGCCACAGAGGTAACGCGAAGCGAGGCCTTACGGAGCCTGCGGCCGGTACGCCTGGCATTTGTGGGGTTATTCGGGTTACTGCTGATTACGGCAGGTTTCTTTGTCGTGAACAGTTATTATCTCAATCGTTTGCAAACTGAAATTGTGGAGTTGCGCGAGCTTGGCCAGTATTCGCTGGTGGAGAAAATCGGTGAAGGCGGCATGGGCAAGGTCTACAAGGCCCAGCATTCTCTACTCAAACGACCGACCGCTATCAAACTGATTCGAGAAGATCAACTCGACGAGACAGCGTTGGAGCATTTCGAACGGGAAGTACAGTTAACCAGCCAACTGAACCATCCCAATACCATCTCGATCTATGATTACGGTCACTCGCCCGACGGAATATTCTACTATGCTATGGAATATCTCTCCGGCATCACGCTTGACCAGTTGATCAAAATCGAAAAAAAAATTCCGGCTGAACGGGTTGTCTATCTCCTGAAGCAGATCTGTGGTTCCCTCGTCGAGGCCCATTCTCAGGGTCTGATCCACCGGGATATCAAGCCTGGCAATATCATGATTTGCCAGCGTGGCGGTGACTATGATTTTGTCAAAGTCCTTGATTTCGGTCTGGTCAGAGAAATCGTTCCGGATCCGGGATCAAACATCTCCCAGGAGCCCGGCATTATGGGCTCACCAGGATTTATTGCTCCTGAACTCCTGGTCATGAAGAGTGAGATTGATGCTCGTTCAGACCTCTACTCGGTCGGTGCTATCGGCTTCTTACTCCTGACCGGGGAGCGGGTCTTTCCCGATTCTGATATCGATGTGGTTTTACATAAAACCGTTAATGCCAGTCCTCCACGCCCCTCAGAGCGAACCGATGCACAGATTCCGAAAGCTCTTGATGATCTGATTCACGCCTGTCTGTCCAGGGCCCCGGATGATCGTCCAGCTTCCGCCAGTGAGATTGTCGAGCAGCTTGAAAATATAGAGCTTGAAAAGAGTTGGACAGTGAAGAATGCTTACAACTGGTGGCAGGAAAAATCAGACCAGATTTCGATGGAGCGTAAAGTTTCCCGAATCGGCAACAGTGACATGTCGGAAACTGTGATGGATATTGATTTCGGGGAAAGGGTCTGAACAAGTAAATGATAATCTGCAATGGGAGGTAAGAATGATGAAACGTTTTCTCGTGTGGGCAACTTTCATACTGGTCGCAAGTAGCGCTTCAATGACACTGGCTGCCGGCAATCAGGATACCGGAGATGTAGAATTATATGAATTACGGAAGGATTTCATCGAAAGTAGTCTGGATGAGAACCGACAACACGTACGCTACTGGCAGTACGGCTGGTCCAGCTTTTACGGGCTGAGCGCAGCGGGGCAAACCGCCCTCTGGATCGATGCGGACAATAATGATGACAGGGTTAATTACGCAATCGGTGCTCTGAAATCGGCCGCTGGCCTGACTGAAATGCTCCTGCGTCCACACCCTGGTCGCTATGGAGCCGCGCCGATGCAAGGAATGTCAGAGAAAACTCCGGAGCAGAGACGTCAGCGTCTCGATTCCGGTGAGTCAATACTCAGGGACTCGGCAAAACGGGCAGAATCACGTTACAGTTGGAAATCCCATATCAAAGTTGTCGGTGTCAATCTGGTCGCTGGAGCGCTGATTGCAGGCTTTGGAGACAGTGGGGATGCTTTGACCTCAACAGCTATCGGAATCGCGGTCGGTGAAGCAAATATCTGGACTCAGCCAACTCGTCCGGAGGATGACTGGCGCAAATATCAGCAGGAATTTCCCATAACAGGGAAGGTGGAAGAGCCTGCCTGGCAACTGGTGCCGCTTTTCGGTGGCATCGCCCTCGTGGGAAAATTCTGATCAGCGGCAACTCTTCGCGAGCCACTCAGTAAAAGCGCATATGTCACTATGAATCGTCGATGATACAATCCGTTGAGGACCTTTTACTTGTGGCACGCTACTTTGCAAAAGGGGGTGCGTTACTTGAACGGGTCACCCCCCTGAGTCAGGAATAACTATGAAACGGGTAATGAAAGACTCAAAGCATTCTAAAAATCAAGTGAGCAGATGTTTTTTCATTATAAACTGTCTGTTTGTACTGCTGTTGACAGGGTGTTCTTCTGAATTTGCCAAACCGGAAGCCCAGGATCATACCGTTCTGACGAAACGTTTACCCACAAAAGGTCTTCTGCAGGAAATGAAAGATGGAGAACAGGCCATAAGTCCTGGCCCGGACTGGCTTGCGGGGATTAATCCTCGGAAAAATCTTATTTTTCTCGGTGTTACAGGTGAACACGACCATGTTTTTGGCACCCTGCTCAACATCGACCTGAAGGCCAACATTCTACATTATGCCCCCTTGTCACCGGAGGATACTCCATTGACGGTTCTGGCTGACAGAGAGCAGCGTATGGCCTTGAAAGAGTTGACCATGTCGTGGTCAGAAGAAGCGGAGTCCTTGGCCGGGACTTCTGTCAGAACCCTTTCCCTGGATAAATTAGACAAAAAACTCACTTCTCCGATTCCCCGCCCTGGTCGGATTTATGCGGTAGCGGCAAACTACCCCAGCCATCTGTTTGTAGATCTGTCTCTGCCGGACAAAAAAGAGCTGATTACTCATCTGCAAAAGGCCCGACCTCGCATTTTCCAGAAATATCCCCCGGTGGCTGCTCCAGGTGATTCTGCTGCAGACGGTGAAACTTATGCGGAACTACCAGGGCCCTTCGGCACCCTGACCGCCCCGGAGCAGGTACAGGTACCTCTACTCAATGGCCAAAGTCAGAAAGTATCTGGACATCTTGATTATGAAGTAGAAATTGCAGCTGTGATTGGCCGGAGCCTCTCCTGGGATGAAGTACAGAATATGGACGACCAGGAACTGCAGCGGGCCGTAACGGGCTATCTCCTTGTTTCCGACTCCAAAGTGCGTGACCCTCAGGTTATGGGCAATATCGTGCGGACATACAGGGGGGATGAGATGCCTCCAGACAACAGCTACCAGGTTGGCTATAACGCGCTTGATGTTGGCCTCGGCATCTGGGATGAAACGACCTGCCACTGGTGGAGCTATGCCGCCAGTTGGGGGCATTACGCATCACTTGGACCGTTTCTGGTCACAGCCACTGATCAGGACCAACTGCCACCCAGGATGATCCTGAGTGCACGCAGCTACACGTCAGCCAGCGACCGACCAATTTCGCCACCAACGGGGGTACCGACTGACCGTTTTTTACTGCGGCAGGCAACCCTGACCACAACAGCCCCTGATTATCCGGATGCCCTGATATGGGGTATCCCAGAAATTATCCGGTCGCTTCTGGATCCGTCGGAAAATGCCCTGGCGTTTGCAAATGAAGTCCCGACTCTGCGGGCCGGTGACCTGATCGCTCTGGGTACGCCGGGTGGGACTGTGATCAGCGCCAAGCCCTGGTGGCTGATGTCGGTGGCCAAACATCTGCTGTTCTGGAAAGGGCCGGATGATTTTTACGATATGTTTTTCGACCCGACCGAGGGCTACTACCTGAACCAGGGCGATCAACTCTTCCTGTGGGCCGAGGGGTTGGGATATCAACAATTAAGAATCGGCACTCCTGGTACATCTAACCTGCAGAAGCGGTGACAGTGGG
>JAOZMV010000053.1 GCA_029934095.1 Desulfuromusa sp.
GAAAATAACAGGACTTTGGGGGTGATTAAGCCGTCAGGCGTTTCAGGGCTTCCAGGTATTTTTCACCGGTTTTGCGCACAATCTCTTCTGGTAACTTGGGGGCAGGTGCCTGCTTTCCCCAATCCAGAGTTTCGAGATAATCACGTAAAAATTGTTTGTCAAAGCTCGGCTGAGCGCTACCGGGTTGATATTGATCTTTAGGCCAGAAGCGGGAGGAATCTGGAGTCAGAGCCTCATCAATCCAGAGAAGTTGACCATCAAACAGGCCAAATTCAAATTTTGTATCGGCAATGATCAACCCTTTTGTATCAGCGAGATCCCGGGCTCTTTCGTAGATTTTAATACTGACTTCTTTAACCTGCTCGGCGGTTTCCAGGCCACAGAGCTCAACTGTCTGTTCAAAGGAGATGTTCTCATCATGTTCGCCAAGTTCAGCTTTGGTTGATGGTGTAAACAGAGTTTCCGGTAGTTTGTCACTTTGCACTAGACCGTCCGGGAGTGGAATAGAGCAGAGGGAACCCAGTTGTTGATATTCTTTCCAGCCACTGCCCGACAGATACCCGCGCACAATACACTCAACCGGTAGTGGTTGGGCTTTTTTGGTCAACATGCTGCGACCTTCCAGTTGCTCCCGGTACTGATGGGTTATTGCTGGAAAATCATTGACGTCAGTCGCAATCAAATGATGTGGAATGATGTCGGTCATCTGTTCAAACCAGAACTTGGAAATCTGGGTCAGCACATAACCTTTTTGTGGAATCCCTTCATCCATAATAACGTCAAAGGCAGAAATGCGATCGCTGGTGACAATCAGCAGGTGTTCTCCAAGGTCGTAAATGTCCCTGACTTTACCACGGTTGACCAGGTTGAGTTCGGGACAGTCGGTCTGGGTAATAATTGGCATCATGATTTGTCACCTCCAGTTGCAAAACTATTGCTCAATTCCGGAATCATCACCTCAATTTTAGCTTGTTGCCGCAGTTGTTCAAGTTTTTCAGTAATGACCTGCTCTTTTTTCTCGACAAGTAAACGGTTCTGCAGCTGTTCCCGATCGGCAATATCCAGAAGTGCAAAATCGGCAATTTCAGCATTCTTCAAGCTGGCAACAAGGAATTTATTGCTGATAGTGTAAACTTTTGCTGTGACAGGGGCCTCTTCCGTTAAGGTAAAAGCCTCTTCAGAGAGTTCTTCTGAGGTGCCGATCCGGGGAATGAAAAAGCCAAAACTTCGACTGAAGTCTCCCGACTCTTCAACCGTCAATTTCAAGCTTTGAGCGGCAGTGATCAGACTCTTCTTGTCAGTCGCCAGTTTTAACAGTTTCTCTGCCAATTCTTCAGCCAGGGATTGAGCTTGTTCAGATCGATAAGCCTGTTCAACCGCGGGTTTAACTTTACTTAGCTCAGGCAAAAGACTCGCTTGCCGTCCCTTCAGGGTAAACAGAAAAACCCCTTGAGTTGTTTGTACCGGTCGAGCCAGTTCCGACTCTTTCAGGGTGAAGGCGGCCTGACTGATCTCTGCAACTTTACCGATGCCGTCAATGGCTGTATCTGCAGCAAAAAAGCCGGTTTCTTTAATTCCCAGATCGTTATCTGTTGCTGCTGTTTCCAGGTTTGCGGTTTTACGATTAATATTGTAGGCGTCCATCGCTTTTTCGTAGGCGAGTTGACGTGATTTTTCCAATGTCAGGCCGGCTTTGACCTCATTTATGACATCGACAAGCGGTTTTACCCCGGGCTCTATATATTCTTCAACCTTGACAATATGGAAACCGAAAGGTGTTTGAATAACCGGGCTCAATTGTCCTGGTCGCAGGGTAAAGACAATATTTTCAAATTCACTGACCATAGTGCCGCGACTGAAAGTTCCGAGCTCACCCCCCTGTGCCGCATTACTTTTGTCATCGGAATAAGTTTTAGCCCATTGTGCAAAATCAGCACCGTCCTGGAGTTGCTTCAGGAGTGTGTTGGCGAGCTCTCGCCTTTTTTGCACCGTTTCAGCATCAGCATCTTTCTGCACGCGGAGTAAGATATGTGCTGCTTTGACCTGCTCCTGAATCTCATATTGATCAAGATTGCGGCGGTAGTAGCGCTGTAACTCTTCATCAGTAAAGGTGCCGATCTCATTTTCGTAACGGGCAGGATCAAACTGCAGGTAGCGTAACGACACTTTTTCCGGAACCCGGAAATTTTCTATGTTCTGATCAAAATATTGCTGTAATCCTGCAGCAGTGACTTGCACTTTGGATTCAACCAGTGCCGGAGTGAGCCAGACATAGTTAAGGTTGATTTTATCATTCTCTTTATGAAAAGCAGCGGCAAACTCTGTATCGCTGATGTTGACTCCCTGCTGCAGTTCGGCGCGTACTTTCTCGGTCAGTAATCTTCTCTGCTGGGTCGCTTCAAACTGCTCCGGGTTCATGCGTTGATAGTTCAAGACCTCAATATAGCGATCTCGACTGAATTTTCCGTCAACCTGAAAGGCATCATACTGTGCAATACTGTCGATCAATTCTTTTTGAGTCACTTCCAGATTGAGTTGCTGTGCCTGTTGAATCAGGAGTGTTTCATCAATCAGCTGCACCATTGCCTGTCTGGGTAGATTGAGTTGTTTTTCCAGCTTGGCATCAAATTGTCCCTGATAGATATTCTGATAGAGATTGTAGAGGTTACTGTAGTTATTTTGAAATGCATCGTAGGTGATCTCGTCACCATTGACGCGGGCGGCAACTTCTCTCCCTTGACTGGCGCGCTGGTCAGATGGTGCCGTTAGCATAGTATAGCCAATGACAAAGCTCAAAATGATCACGCCGAAGGCAATTTTGATCAGGACCGACTTTTGTTTTGATCTGACAAATTGAAGCATTAGAGTGAAACTCCTCGTTTAATATTTCTGGTTGATTCGAGACAAAAAACAGGATCGCATGTTAGACCAGCAATTTACTGAAAAGCAATCATTTTTTACCAGCTTAACTCTTGCACAAAAATGGTTGCTTTGCTAGAGTGGCCAAGCTTTTGAGCAAAACCTTAACTCGATTATTTAAGCCGCTTGCGGCATTGACAGGATGGTGTATGTTTAATATTTTTAATGCTGTTTGGGGGATGTTCTCAAATGATCTGGCGATTGATTTGGGGACAGCTAATACCCTGGTTTTTGTTAAAGGGAAAGGGATTCTCGTCAGTGAGCCCTCGGTCGTTGCCGTGCAGACCGGTGCTGCTGGCCAGCGCAAGGTATTGGCCGTTGGTACTGCTGCAAAAGAGATGCTGGGTCGTACCCCGGGGAGCATTGTCGCCATCCGGCCGATGAAGGATGGTGTGATTGCAGATTTTGATCATACCGAGGAGATGCTCCGTTATTTTATTCGCAAGGTGCATAACCGCAAAAATCTGGTTCGTCCGCGGATAGTTATCTGTGTCCCTTCGGGAATTACACAGGTGGAAAAAAGGGCGGTTAGGGAATCTGCTGAATCCGCCGGAGCCAGGGAAGTTTATCTCATTGAAGAACCAATGGCCGCAGCTATTGGCGCCGGTTTGCCGATCACGGAAGCTTCGGGCAATATGATTGTCGATATCGGTGGTGGAACAACAGAGGTTGCCGTTATTTCACTGGCTGGAATCGTCTATGCACAGAGTGTCCGCGTGGGCGGAGACAAAATGGACGAAGCTATTGTCCACTATATGAAGCGAAAATATAATTTGCTGATAGGTGAAAGAACAGCAGAGGCGGTAAAAATTGGTATTGGTAATGTTTTTGATACCGGAGAGGCTCCTGACATCATGGATATTAAGGGGCGTGATCTGGTCAGCGGTATCCCTAAAACTATGGAAATTAACTCAGATGAGATCCGTGAGGCGATGTCAGAGCCGGTGAAGACCATTATTGAAGCGGTCCGGATCTCGCTGGAAAGAACCCCGCCAGAGTTGGCCGCAGATATCGTGGATAAGGGGATTATCCTGGCCGGTGGCGGTGCATACCTGAAAAATATTGATGTATTGTTGCGGGAAGAGACGGGACTACCTGTGGTTGTTGCTGAAGATCCGCTATCCTGTGTTGTTATCGGTTCGGGTGCTGTGCTGGATCAATTGGATCTGCTGAGGCAAGTTTCTATTCCTTCGTGATAGCAGAGTATGACTTATGGTATTCTTCTGGGAGGATCAGCCGATCCTCCCTTTTTTATAGTGTTGTTGCCCTGATTCTTAGGTTACTTCAGGAGCTGCTTGGAGCAGTCAGTGCGTGAGCTGTTAAGTCGCTATCGATTTTTGTTATTGGCCATTATCTTACTGCTGGCAACAGTAATACTCTATTCCTATAATCTTCGTCAGAAAACCGCTACCACATTTTTTGAACGTGCTGTTCTCACCTTTTCTGCCCCTTTTCAGGGCGGTATCGATGGTGTCGTTGATACTATAACTGCAACTTGGGACAATTATCTCTGGTTGGTTAATACCCAACAACGAAACCTTCTGCTTGAAGAGGAAAATCTGGAACTGCGCTTCAAGTTGCAACAATCTCAGGAAATTTCACTGCAGAATGAACGGCTACGGATGCTTCTGGCTTTTGTCGATGAGTTGGACCGTCCCGCTTTACCGGCGCAAGTCATTGGTGAAGATGCCAGTAACTGGGCACGGACAATTATTATCGATAAGGGAATCGCTGCCGGGTTGCGCAACGGGTTGCCTGTCGTTGCTGCACAGGGGGTGGTGGGGCGGATCATCAAGATTGCGCCGAACAGCGCCCGGGTGCTGTTGATAACTGATGCCTCTTCCGCTATTGCTACCTTGGTTCAGCGTACCCGCACGCGCGGTATTACCCGTGGCCGCGGCGGAAATTTATCTGTTGACTATGCTTTGCGTGATGCCGATATCCAGGAAGGAGATTTGCTGGTCACCTCAGGGATGGGGGGTGTTTTCCCCAAGGGCTTGCCTCTTGCCCTGGTAGAATCTGTTGAGAAAGATCAATTCAGTTTATTTCAGCGGGTGGAGGCAAAACCAACGGTTGATTTTTCCTACCTTGAAGAGGTGATGGTCATTGTTGGAGAGGATCCATGAGGGGTTTTTTCCTGTTTATGTTTGCCGGAGCTTTTTTTGCTTTGTTGCAGAGCAGTCTCCTGCCGTTATTGCTGCCACCCAATTGGCGACCGAATCTGATCCTGATCCTGATTCTCTATTTGGGATTAAGTGAAAATTTATCCCGAGCACTTATTGCCGGGTTGCTGCTGGGTGCTATTCAAGATAGTTTTTGTGGCCCCAGTCTGGGTTTGTATATTTCGGTTTATCTCATTATTATCCTCGCGACCCGGTTACTTTCTGACCAGCTCAATATTGAAAGTCCACCATTGTTACTGTTATTGATTGCCGGTGGAACGCTGCTACAAAATTTCCTGATTGGCTTTTACCTGACCATTTTTGCCGATGCCGCTCCGGTGCTGCATATTCTGCTTCCCGCCATTCCACAGCAACTCCTGACAAATATAATTTTTGCGACAGCTCTGTTGTTTATGTTACTCCGTTTTCAGCGTCTATTCGGTTATCGATCGGGTCTGGCTGGTCTGATGTACCAGAGTAAACACCATGGGTCTTGATCTTGAATGGAAGAAATTACCGGTCGTTCAGCGCCGTTTTTTGATCTATTCTGCGGCTGTCGCTGCGGTGTTTATGCTCCTGTTGCTCCGTCTCTGGTATCTGCAAGTTATCAGCTACGAAAATCTTCAGGAACGTTCTGTTCGCAATCGTACCCGGGTATTGTCTCTGGACGCACCACGTGGACCGGTTTTTGATCGCAATGGGGTCCTGCTGGTTGATAATCGACCCTCTTTCCAGATTTCGGTTATGCGGCAAGAGGTTGAAAACCCTTCACAGCTCTTTGAACAATTATCTCCATTACTGGGTGTCGACATTTCTGAGCTGGAATTGCGCTGGCAGGAGGGGAAAAGATTTCCAATTTATCGCCCGGTTCCTCTGGCTCAGGATGTCAGCCGTGAAACCATGGAGAAGGTTCAGGAACATAGTGTCAATTTGCCGGGAGTGCTGACTGAAGTACGCCCGGTTCGTGATTATCTGGAACATGGATCAGCCGCCCATTTGGTCGGCTACCTAGGTGAAATCACCGAAGCAGAGTTGCAGAGTGGAGAGTTCAATCACTACCGAGCCGGGGATTTTATTGGTAAAACAGCTCTTGAGAGGACATTTGAGCCCTATCTGCGAGGAGAAAAGGGGCGACGGCTGGTTGAGGTTGATGTCCAGGGAAAACTGCTGCGCCAGTTAGAAATGGAACCTTCCCGCCCTGGAAATAAAATCTATCTGACTTTGGATCGTGAGCTGCAACGTGCAGCTGATGAAGCTTTTGGTTCGCAATCGGGGGCTGTCGTTGCTCTCGATGTTAATAGCGGAGAAGTTCTGGTTATGGTCAGTCGTCCAACTTTTAATCCGTCGCTTTTTGCCAGAGGGATTGCTGGAGATGAATGGCGTGTGTTGGCTCAGAATGATAGTCATCCGTTACAAAATAAAGTTATTTCAGGGCAATATCCTCCAGGTTCAACCTTCAAGATGGTTGTCGCTTTGGCTGCGTTGCGTGATGGTGTCAGTGCGAAACGAAGTGTCGATTGCGAAGGGGATTTTGTCATTGGTGGTTCCCGCTACCGTTGTTGGAAGAAAAAAGGGCATGGTCCAACTGACCTGAAAAAAGCACTGCGAGAAAGCTGTGATGTCTGGTTTTATCGGGTTGGACTGGATCTGGGTATTGACAAGTTATCTGCGGCAGCCAAGGAGTTTGGACTGGGATCTCCAGTAGGATATCCACTGCCGGGGGAACGCTCAGGGCTCATACCTTCTCAGGAATGGAAGCGGCAACGTTACAATAAACCTTGGTATGCGGGAGAAACGGTCATTGCTTCAATTGGACAGGGTTTTGTCCTTGCCACCCCAATGCAGTTAGCTGTGATGATGGCTACGATCGCAAATAATGGTAAGGTTTTGAAACCTCAGGTTGTGCGCAAGATTGAAGATTGGAATGACCATGTGCTGTTACAGCCGGAAACTGAGATTGTCCGCCAGATCAACTATTCATCCGCAGATTGGAAAACGGTGCGAGATGGTCTGATTGCGGTTGTCAATGAACCTCATGGAACGGGTCGTGCTGCTCATCTCGATAATGTTCTGGTTGCTGGAAAGACTGGCACCTCACAGGTTGTCAGGCGGAGGTCGGATGAGGAAGAGGAACTCGATAAAGATGGAAAAACACCCTACCGTTTTCGTCCCCATGCTCTTTTTGTTGCTTATGCTCCAGCGGAAAAACCGGAGATTGCCATCGCTGTTGTGGTTGAACACGGACAGTCAGGTGGTCGGACTGCCGGACCGATTGCCAAGCAAATTATTCAGCGTTACATGGAGTTAAAAGAGCAGGTGCCGCAGGAAAGGAGTAACTGATGTTTGATCGACGTCTGGTGTCTAACTTTGACTGGGTTCTACTGTTGACAGTGCTCCTGGTTGCCGGGATCGGAATTGCCAACTTGTACAGTGCCACTGAAAGTTGGCATTCCAGTGGCACTCCACTCTATCTGAAACAGCTGCTCTGGTTGTCTGGAGGGGTTCTGATTGCGCTGACGATCTGCCTGTTTGATTACAGTCATCTGGAACATTTTGCGATTCACTTCTATACTATAAGTATCGGTTTGCTGGTTTATGTGCTGGTTATGGGCAAAACGACTATGGGAGCGACTCGCTGGATAAGTCTCGGCTTTTTTAATCTGCAACCGGGCGAAGTCATTAAAATTGCGGTGGTGTTACTGCTGGCGAGAATTTTTTCTAAAACGGTAGATCCATTCGGTTACAGTTTGTCAGAACTCTGGAAGCCGGCTCTTTGGGTGTTATTACCAGTCATTTTGATTCTTAAAGAACCTGATCTTGGGACTGCAATGATGGTTATTTTTATTGCCGTATCAATGTTAATATTTGCCGGGCTCAAGCGAGGAACTCTGATCTGTTTAGGTTTTTTAGGTGGTTTAACAGCTGTTGCTGGCTGGTTTGGATTGCACGATTATCAACGTGCCCGAATCCGCACATTTTTGAATCCTGAAGCTGATCCCCTTGGCAGTGGTTACCACATTATCCAATCAAAAATTGCCGTTGGCAGTGGCGGGATTTTCGGTAAGGGTTTTATTCAGGGGACCCAGTCGCAACTCTCTTTTTTGCCCGAGAGACATACCGATTTTGCTTTTTCAGTTTTTGCAGAAGAGTGGGGGTTTATGGGGAGTCTGGTCTTGCTGACACTCTATTTATTCTTAATTGTTTGGGGACTATATGTTGCCAGACGCGCGGCTGACAAGTTTGGGCTGTTTCTTGCTGTTGGGGTGACAGCTATGATTTTCTGGCATATCGTCGTTAATCTGGGGATGGTGATCGGGTTACTTCCGGTTGTTGGCGTACCTCTGCCGCTTTTCTCTTATGGCGGTACCAGCATGGTGACAACCATGATTGGGGTGGGGTTGTTGATGAATGTGAGTATGCGGCGCTTCATGTTTTGATGGCGTCGCAAAAACTCCGACCTACGGTGTTGTCGCGGTTTTTCAGGACTTCGACATACACATGTATGCCTTCACCCCTGAAAAACCACTCCGCCTTGTAGGACGAAGTTTTTGCTT
>JAOZMV010000054.1 GCA_029934095.1 Desulfuromusa sp.
ATGTGTGGTTTTCGTGAAGCACTCGGCTTGGGTCTTGTGCCGGTTTATCCCTAGTATTTTAAAATGTTTGTCCTTATTATTAATAATTAATTATTTGAATTCGATTCTAGGAAATTTTTATGCTGGAACGTGGGCACACGGTATTTGATTGTCAAATTGTCAGATTGTTATTGGAAAATGATGTTTACCAAAGTTATCTGGTTGACTGTTCCGATTCTACAACTGCAAAGCTCTTTCTCCTTCTCCCGAACCCTCTGTTTGACCAGCAACAACGGCAATCTTTTTTTGACCATGCCGACTGGTTATCATTCCAGACCTTTCCCCATGTCGGGTCTCCAATAAAAGCCGAAGAAATAGATGGAAAAGCTGCCTGTCTTTATCCCTTTGCTTCGGGTACCCCTCTGGTAAAGTCTCTGGATGAAGGTTGCTCTGTTCGGCAAGCGTTGAAGCTGATTAAAAATATTGCTGAATGTTTGAGTGCCCCACATGCCGCTAACCTTTGTCATGGTAGCCTCTCTCCTGAAACAATCTATTTAGAGGGAGATACTCCCTATCTTGCAGATTTTTCCTTATGTCAGTTGATCCGGATGGACTACAATTCCGGTATTAATCCGCAGTTTACCAGCCCGGAGCAGGTGCGCGGTGAAACACCGGGAACAGCTTCTGATATCTATAGTCTGGGCTGTATATTATATCATCTTCTGGTGGGCCAACCCCCCTTTTCCGGTGCCGATGCATTTGCTATTGCCAAGCAGCATCTTCAGGGAGAGTTTCCTTATCTTCCAGAAGAATTAAGTCTGTTTCAACCGTTGATCGAGTCATTGGTAAAATTAACCGTAGAAGAGCGGCCTGCAATTGATGACTTTATCAACCAGGTGACTCAGTTGGCAGGTCATCAGAAAATCGATCAGCTCTATCTGTCTATAGCGGATGATAATGCACAATCAGAGGAGGTTGCTGACAAAGATGAAGTTTCTTTACTTGATGAGGCGATAGATAATTCTGAAATAGCGGCACGAATAGACGCTCGATTAAGTGCCCATGCTGTTGATTTACAGAAGTCAGAACTTGACGAGATGCAGAAAGAAAAACAATGTGATCCTACCGATGCTCTGGATCAGATTGTCCGGGAAGAACAACCTGGATTTTGGCGATTTGTGCTGGTTCTGTTGCTTGGAGTTATGATTGGTTCAGGCCTCTATTTTCTCTTTTATAAACAATCCCCTGCTATTCCCCCTGTGGTTGTAGAGCCAGTGGTTGACCCGGACAGGGGGTTGGTTGCCGACTTGGACCAAGGTCTCCAGTTATGGCAAAATGCAGATTTTAATAGTGCTGAGGCCCAGTTTAAGAAGGTTATCAGTGTGTACTCAGATGACCCTAGAGCTTATAATAATCTGGCTGCTTTTTATGCTGCTCAAGGAAATTATGATCAGGCACGCAACTATCTTGAACAGGCACTGGCAACAGATGAGAATTATGCCACCATTTATCGTAATCTGGGAGCTGTCTATGCTGAGATGGCAAGAGGTTCCTACGGTCGTGCGTTGCAGTTGGATAAGGGGCAGGCGCGTATTTCTCTTCCGGTTTTTTCCAGTCAAGGAATTATTAATCCGCAACCGGTTGTCGCAGATAATACCGTTACGCAACAGCCCAGCTCAAAAGAGGAGCCAACCTCCCCAGTTCTGGCGGAAGTCGGGCAACAAATTCCTGCTGCCGCGATTGCAGCTCCTGTTGTTTCCGGTGAATCTCAACCGATTGTAGTCGATCAACAGAGTCCATTGCCGATTATCCTTGCAAAGTGGAGCGATCCTGATATTGATATAAATGGGGGAGAGCTGCCCTCCACAGCAAAGGGTGAATTTCTGAATGAAAGCGAACTCGGCGATTCTGCTCCGTTAGTCGTGAAACAGGAAAATGCAGAGATGTTCCTGCAGCGCTGGGCAGATGCCTGGTCACGTCAGGATGTTGGTAGCTACCTCTCTTTCTACGCTGAGAAGTTTACCCCTCCCGCAGGGAGAAAACGTGTCGCCTGGGAAGCTCAGCGACGGTCTCGTATAGCCAGTCCTGAGGAGATTGTGGTCAGCCTTGATGATTTTCAAATAGCTCAGCAGGAAAATGGGAACTTGGAAATTGAAGTTATCCAGAGTTATAAAAGTGATATCCTTGCTGATCGGACGAGAAAAATATTTAATTTGCAGCCATCTGAAACAAGTTGGAAAATTCTTCGTGAACGGTCTTTAGGGGTCAGTCGTTGAAATTTAAACAGATTATTATCTCTATAGCTATTATCGCTCTGTTTGGCTTGACCGGAGCCAAAGTGGGAGCCCTTTGGCCCCAGCAGCAGGCTGAAGTCGTTGTGCCTCAACCGTCATTACAGCCTCTGGCAAGTCCCCCGGTGGTGACCGCTCAGATACCGATCGACTTGCAAGATCAAATTTTGCTTGATCGTTTAAATAGTCGGTTACAGGGTAATCCTGATGATTTTGAAGCCAGCTTGCTGAAGGGGCTTTTATTGTTTCAGATTGGGCAATTAGATGATGCCATTGCAGGATTGCAGGCATTGACATCCCAGGCTCCTAAATTTCAACTGGCACATTTGATTTTAGGTGATCTGCTGCTGGCACGTTTTGATCTGGTTGATTCCATTGGTGCCAATGGCCTACTGAAATCAGTGAGCTTGGAGCAAGAGCAGCAGATAAAACAGTTGCAGAGTGAGGTCAGGGCGCGATTGATGGGGTATCTATCTCTAGTTGATGGTGTCAGGGTTCCCCGGGCCTTACTGACAATGAGTGCCGATATCAGATATGCTCTGGTCGTCGATAAAAATAAGAATCGCCTCTATGTTTATCATAATTCCGGATCTGCTTTGCCCCCGGAGCTGGTTGATGATTTTTATGTTGTATTGGGGAGGCGAACTGGAGATAAGTTCCTTGAAGGAGACTTGAAGACCCCCAACGGCGTCTATTTTGTGACCAGTTACCTTCCCGATGAGAAATTACCATCGTTATATGGAAGTGGTGCATTTCCTGTTAACTACCCAAATGAATATGACCATCGATTAAAAAAGACCGGCAACGGGATCTGGTTGCACGGAACCGATAAATCTCTTTACAGTCGTCCACCGCTTGATAGTGAAGGGTGTGTCGTCTTGACTAATGAAGAATTTACCCGTATCAGCCAATACATACAAATTGGTCAAACCCCTGTCATTATCAGCGAGTCCGTCGATTGGATATCAAGTCGGGAATGGTTAGATCAGAACATTGAAATTCAGGCGGCTTTGGAAACCTGGCGTTTGAACTGGGAAAGGGCCGATTTAGCAGCGTACCTGGAGATGTATTCAGAAAACTTTTGGGCAAAAAAATATAACAGGAAGAGTTGGGGAGTACATAAAAAACAGGTTTTTTCTGGAAAACTATTTCAGAAAATAGATATCTCAGATATCTCTGTTCTGGTTTATCCTGATACCAATAAAAAAGAGCCGATGGTCGTGGCTAATTTTAATCAGCAGTATCGTTCAAATAATTTTAACGGAAACTTACGAAAACGCCTCTATATGGTAAAAGAACAGGATCAATGGAAGGTTTTATATGAAGGGCGGCAGTAGTTTCTTCTGCCGGTTAGTTTAATTGTAGTCTGCGGCAGCAGATATCCTTTCCCCCGCAAATGGTTGACCTCAGTTCTGTTTCTAGATCCTCAGAATGTCGAATCCAGGTTCGGTACCTGTTGAGTTCAAATTTCTGCAGCGGCATTCAGCTTTACCAGTAATTCTGTCATATCCAGATTGTATTTTTTTGCAACTTGTCGTGCCGGTTCAAACAACATCTGACAACAGATACATTCCCCAACCTGTTCATCATAAGATTTGAACGTGGTTTCTGTTTCCGGATAGGCACTGATAATATCCAGTACAGTCATCTCTTCTGTAATCGGTTCTGTCCGCGTTTTCTTCATACTTTCCCCCTGTTTCAATGGCTATAGATCTAAGCTGTTATACTGGATATGTCGAAAATAAAGTGGGAGGTTATTATGACTGTTGAATTATTACAAGCTCTGCTCGGTTGGAGTGGATTGATCAACATGGGTATCTTGCTCCTCTGGTTCCTTTTAATCTTTACCTTTCCTGATTGGATATATGAGATCCACCGAAAATTCTATCCGATTTCCAGAGAGAGTTTTAACAATATCCACTATGCAGGGATGATGATTTATAAATTATTCAGTTTTATGTTCTTTATTGTTCCCTACATAGCTTTGCGGCTTATCGCATAGTTTTATTTCGGGAAGATTTGACCGGATTTTGACCGGATTTGCTGAATTCGGCTAGCTGATTCTCTGCCTGATTAACTGATTACATTTTTGCTTAAAATAGTTCTGGGAAGTTGCATGTATTTATACGCTGCGCAAGCTGTTTGTTCGTAATTGAAAGCGATTGACATCAGTAGTTTTCTATGATCTTCTAGGTCGCTGTTTTGACATGATTTGGATTTGTTTTGATGCGGCTGACTGACTTTGATTTTTTACTCCCTGAAGAGCTGATTGCGCAGGTTCCTGTAGCAACACGTGATACCTCACGGTTGTTGTGTCTGGATCGTCAATTCGCCACGATAGAGTCAAGGCAATTTGTTGATATTTTAGAGTACTTTCAGCCAGGCGATGTCCTGGTTGTGAATGATACCAAAGTGATTCCTGCTCGCCTGCTTGGCCAGAAGCAGACAGGTGGCAAGGTTGAAGTTTTGTTGGTTCGCCCATATCCAGGCGCAACAGCGGATGAAGAGTGGCTCTGTTTGACAAAAAGTTCCAGACCTCTGCGAGCCGGGACGGTGGTTGAATTTTCTCCCAGTTTCAGTGCTGAGGTTCTGGAAGAGGCAGAAACGCCATATCGACGGGTTCGGTTTTCTTTTTCCGGCGCTTTTATGGATAACGTTGAAGAGGTTGGTCATCTGCCGTTGCCACCCTATATCAAGCGTGAAGATAGCCGGGAAGACCGCTCTCGCTATCAGACAGTTTTTGCCCGTGAGAAAGGTGCTGTTGCAGCACCGACTGCCGGGTTACATTTCACTGAAAAAATTCTGCAACAATTAGTTGCTGCAGGAGTTGAAATCCTCAGCTTGACTTTGCATGTTGGATTGGGAACATTTCTCCCGGTTCGGGTCGAGGATATTCGTCAGCATAAGATGCACGCTGAGCTTTTTTCAATCTCTACAGCGACAGCAACTGCGGTTAATCTGGCGCGTAAAGAGGGGCGGCGAGTTTTTGCTTTGGGAACAACGAGTGCCAGGGCACTTGAAACAGCAGCAACCGATGATGGTTTGTTATTAGCCGGTTCTGGTGACAGTGAAATTTTTATTTATCCAGGGTATCAGTTTAAAATAGTTGATGCTCTGATTACCAATTTTCACCTGCCTAAATCGACATTGTTGATGTTGGTTTCGGCGTTTGCCGGACGTGATTTTATTCTTTCTGCTTATCGACAAGCGGTTGTAGAACGGTTTCGTTTTTTCAGTTATGGCGACTGCATGCTGATAATATGATGGCGTCGCAAAAAGTCCGACCTACTGTGTTGTAGTATTTTTTCAGGATCTCGACATACCTTATGTATGCCTTCACCCCTGAAAAAACACTACGCCTTGTCGGACGAAATTTTTGCTTAGCCATATTGTGATTTTCTGAAACAATAGTTTTTGTATTTTTGTAATTAATACGGATGTAATAATGTCTGGTTTCAAATTTGATCTTTTACAACTCGATTCTGATACTCAGGCGCGCCGTGGACGGATATATACGCAGCGGGGTAATATCGATACCCCGGCGTTTATGCCCGTCGGCACCCTGGGAACAGTAAAAGCCATATTACCGGAAGCACTTAAGGAGATCGGGGCTCAGATCGTTCTGGCCAATACCTATCATCTTTATTTGCGCCCCGGTCATGAACTGATTCAACAGCTCGGTGGGCTGCATAAGTTTATGCACTGGGATCGCCCTATTCTGACTGACAGTGGAGGGTTTCAGGTTTTTAGCCTTGGTTCCTTGCGTAAGATCACTGAGGAGGGTGCTGCATTCCAATCCCATTTGGATGGCAGCAAGCATCTGTTGACGCCTGAACTCTCGATGGAGATTCAGTTGGCTCTCGGTTCGGATATCATCATGGCATTTGATGAGTGCATTCCCCATCCAGCTGAACGTTCTTACGTTGTTGACTCGACGAATCTTTCGGCTCGATGGGCACAACGTTGTCGTGATGTTGTCCCCGCAGGTTCAGATTCAGCCTTGTTTGGGATTGTCCAGGGGGGGATGGAGCTGGATCTTCGCCAGCAGAGTGTTGAACAGTTACAAGAGATCGGCTTTGAGGGTTATGCTCTGGGAGGGTTGTCGGTCGGTGAAGAAACTTCATTAATGTACGACATGATGGAGTACACTCTTCCGTTGTTACCGGTTGATCATCCCCGCTATGTGATGGGAGTAGGAACACCGGAAAATTTATTGGAAGGAGTAGCACGCGGTTGTGATATGTTCGATTGCGTGATGCCAACCCGTAATGCCCGTAATGGGGTTTTATTTACAAACTTTGGTAAGGTCAGTATCAAGCAGGCTCAATATCGTGATGATGAACAACCGCTTGATCCTGATTGTGGATGTTATGTCTGCCGGAATTATAGTCGCGCTTATTTGCGCCATCTCTATAAGAGTAATGAAATTCTTGCATCGGTACTTAATACCCACCACAATCTCTATTATTATCAGCAGTTGATGGCTGGAATCAGGCAGGCACTTGAGGATGGTCACTTTACTGATTTTCGCAAAGATTTTTATGCACAAAGAAAAATATCTGTAACCTAATTTTTTAGATTAGAAAATATTCTATCTGAAATACTATTCAAGGAGGAAAATAAAATGGCAACAGAAGCTTTTGCAATGGCAGGAAACGCTGCAGCTCAGGGTCAGGGTGGTCAATATCAAGGAATTATCATGCTGGTGGCGATGTTTGCCATCTTTTACTTTTTACTGATCCGGCCACAACAGAAGCGCGCCAAGCAACAGAAGGAGTTGGTTGGTGGTCTCAAGGCAGGTGACAATATTGTGACTGCAGGTGGTATGCATGGGAATATTACTGCTGTAGAAGAGACTACTGTGACTGTAGAGGTTGCAAAGGGTGTGAAAGTAAAGATGAACCGTGCTTCAGTGATTGAAGTCAAACAACTGTAGATCATTTTATTTGCCCATGAATGTTTAGAGGGAGATACAACACTAATGTCCAAAAGTCTTAAATTCAGAGCTACCCTGGTTCTACTCTGTCTACTCTTGTCATTTTTTGTGATTGCCCCAACACTGATGCGGGACAGTTTGCCGCAGTGGTGGACCGATACTGTCAGTCCGATTCAACTTGGCCTGGATTTACAGGGAGGTATGCACCTGGTGCTGGGTGTCGAAGTAGATAAAGCGGTTGAGAGTCGTATCGATACCATTATTGATCAGACCGAGACTCAGTTGCGCGAGAAAGATATCATCTTCAAGCGACTGGAAAGGCGTCAGGGGGATCGTCTGGTCATCCTGGTTTACGATGCCGCAGAAGGGTCTAAGGTTGATGCGTTGATGGCTGAAGATTATCCATCACTTGAGGCTGAAACGATTACCGGAGCTGGTGGTTATATCGAAAAACAATATCGATTAAGCAATCAGGAGATTGAAAACATCAAAGATTACGCGGTTCGCCAGGCCTTGGAAACTATGCGAAATCGGGTTGATCAGTTTGGTGTCAGTGAGCCGACTCTGCAGCGGCAGAGTGACAATCGTATTCTGATTCAACTTCCGGGGGTCGAAGATCCCGAACGTGCAATTGCCTTGCTGGGTAAAACTGCACGACTTGAATTTAAAATGGTCGATGAAACAGCTAATCTCCAGGATGCTGTTGCTGGTAAATTACCTGCTGGAACCCAGTTGCTTTATGAACGAAATGTTAACCGGGCAACTGGAGCAACAACAGAGGATCCCCTGGTTGTTATTGATAAAACTGTGTTGACCGGGGATCTTTTATCAGACGCCAATGTCCGGATCGATACCCGCTTTAACGAACCTTACGTGTCGATTGAGTTCAACTCTGTTGGTGCTAAGCGTTTTGACCAGATCACGGCGGCCAATGTTGGTAAACGGATGGCAATTGTTCTGGATGGAAATGTGTATTCAGCAC
>JAOZMV010000002.1:0-6636 GCA_029934095.1 Desulfuromusa sp.
CCTGATCAAATGAACAACCCGTAGCAATCTGCGGAAAATTGAACCCTCTTTCTGATTAAAAATACGTACAATAACTATGGCCTATCCATAAACAGTCGATTTTTTCGTTACGATTCGTAAAGTTCGACGGTTTAGCAACGATGAGCTGACAGCTCCGGAATAGTATTGAAAACCTCCCCATTTCTCCGCCGTTCCACATAGGAGTCAATGTTATTGAATTCACCTTCTAGAAGGGTAAGAATCGCCTCAATGTTTTCAACATTGACGACAACTGGCTGATATTTTGTCTGCTTGGCTATTTTGATAAAGTTGGGGCTCTTTTGCTGTGCAACAAAAACATCCGCATCATTAATCAGCATGATAATTGCCTTCATTTTGTCAGTTTGCGCATGCTCCATATCCCTGGCGACATTTTTACGCTGCTCAATAAAAGTACCTCCAGTATTTTCAACCAGATCGTAGATATGAAAATACTCCGTATCGCCCATATGCGTTGTAGCGATATTCTCCCCATCATTGGAACCAATACAAATTCTTAATGTCCGCATATTTTTCCCTCAACCAGAAGCTTAAAAATCAACTGAAGTTAATATCACTTTTAGAGTCAATATTCGGATCAACCCACCGTGGCCTTTGAGTTTTGATACTGGGTTGCCTGCTTAACTTTTCCCATGATCCCTTCAGCATCAAGCCCTAGCTGGGCACGTAATTCTTTCTGGGTTCCCTGACCAACAAAATTGTCTGGGATTCCAACCCGCAGCACTGGTATTGTCAGACCTGTGTCACTCAGCAATTCAAGAACAGCTGCCCCGAATCCCCCTTGCAGTGAATTTTCTTCAGCAGTAATCACAAAAGGAACTTTTTCTGCTTGAGCTATGATCAACTCACTGTCCAGAGGTTTAATAAAACGGGCATCAACAACAGCTATATTGATCCCCTGCTTGACGAGTTGATCCGCAGCAGCTAATGCTTCATCAACCATAATACCGACCGCAATCACTAAACCGTCGCTGCCTTCGCGCAACAGTTCTCCCCTCCCAATCGGCACCGGATCAATATTGTCAAGCAACGGCAAACCGACACCATTGCCACGAGGATAGCGATAGGCAAAAGGTCCTGCTGTTAAACTTGCGGTCTTCATCAAACGCTGAAGTTCTACCTCATTTCGTGGTACCGCAAAGTTCAAATTTGGAATATGGCGTAAGAATGAAAGGTCAAAAACACCATGGTGTGTTGGACCGTCAGCACCAACTAACCCAGCCCGGTCCAGAGCAAAGGTAACCGGCAGATTTTGCAAACAGACATCATGCAAAACCTGATCGTAAGCACGTTGCATAAAGGTCGAATAGATTGTTACCACCGGACGTAATCCGCGGCAGGCTAATCCAGCGGCAAAAGTAACAGCATGCTGTTCAGCGATACCAACATCGAAAAAACGCTCGGGAAAGGTTTCTGAAAATTCATGAAGCCCGGTTC
This sequence comes from Desulfuromusa sp., assembly GCA_029934095.1. Classification (GTDB taxonomy): domain Bacteria; phylum Desulfobacterota; class Desulfuromonadia; order Desulfuromonadales; family Geopsychrobacteraceae; genus Desulfuromusa. Next base: position 1,477 of record JAOZMV010000002.1, read on the forward strand.
CTTCTGCCATAGCAGCGGTAATTGCAACTATTCTGTCATCCTCACGGGCAAGATCAACCAGGGTATTACCAAACACCTTAGTGTAAGAAGGAGCAGCATCCGGTTGACCACCTATAGCTTCTCCAGTTTCAGAATTGAATGGTCCAATGCCATGAAACTTGGGAGGGTTCTGTTCAGCCGGTTCATAACCCTTCCCTTTTTGCGTGATGACATGTAACAGAACCGGCCCCTTAATCTGGGCGACATTATGTAAAGTTTCGGTCAATTCTTCAATATTATGTCCATCAATCGGCCCAAAATAATCAAAACCAAACCCTTCAAACAACATCCCCGGGGTCATAAAGCTTTTCAAAGATTCCTCAGCACGCTTCGCCAGATTAACCAGATCACGGCCGATCCCCGGAACATAACTCAGGATATTTTCGGTCTCTTTTTTGAACCGGATAAAAGACTCAGAGGTCATTTTGCGACTCATAAAAGAGGACAACGCACCGACATTTTGAGAAATCGACATTTCGTTGTCATTCAAAATAACAACCAGTTTTTGTTTCAGATGTCCCGCATGATTCAAACCCTCAAATGCCATTCCCGCTGTCAACGAACCATCCCCGATGACCGCTATGACCTTGTTGTCTTCGCCGACGATATCTCTTCCAGCCGCCATCCCCGATGCTGCCGAAATGGAGGTACTGGAATGACCGACACCAAAACAATCATGCTCGCTCTCATTCCGTTTTGGAAATCCACTGAGACCATTCAACTGGCGCAATGTCTCAAATTGATCCTGACGTCCTGTCAATAATTTATGGGCATAAGCTTGATGGCCAACATCCCAGATAATCTGATCATTGGGTGTCTCAAAAACACGATGCAACGCAATCGTAAGTTCAACGACTCCGAGTGAGCTACCTAAATGTCCACCTGTGGTTGCAACTGTTGACACAATTTTCTCACGCAATTCTTCCGCCAATTGTGACAGTTGTTTTTTATCCAGATTTTTCAGTTCTGCAGGTGACTTTATTTCTGAAAGAAGGGTTTCCATTGATCTTCCTTGTATAGAGTATTCATTACCTATCAGGCTGTTGAAAAACTATCTGCGTTGCGATTGCTGTGTTAAAAATTGCCTCAATATGATCATTTACGGTGTATAAACTGTGCTTTTTCGGCTATTTTTACTTTGCACTCAAGCCCTCGAAAACGTTTTTCAAAACCCTGCTATAGGGCGGTATTTTCAGCAGGAGCGATCTACGACATAAGTAGCAATTTCCCGCAGTGGGCGTGCTGAGTCATCAAACATATCCAATGCAGACAGTGCCATCTCACGCAACTCATTGGCACGTTGTCGTGCCCCATCCAGACCAAGTAAAGCAGGATAGGTCGCTTTTCCGCGTTGCTGATCGCTACCGACATCCTTTCCTAAGAGAGACGGGTCAGCCACGATATCAAGAATATCATCGGCAACTTGAAACGCTAAGCCTGCAGCCTCACCATAACTATGAAGCGCCCGGCTTTGTTCAGCAGATGCCCCTCCCAGGAGTGCACCAACCTCAATTGCAGCCAGAATTAAAGCTCCGGTTTTATGGGTATGGATATATTCCAGAGTGGTAAGATCAACCGGATTTTTCTCCGCCTCCATATCAACGACCTGGCCGCCCACCATACCACAGGAACCGCTCCTTTTTGCTATAATATTGATCACTTTGAGATACTGTTCAGCAGGGATATCGCCCCAGATATTCTTATTGGAGAGAAGGATAAATGCCTCTGTTAAGAGCCCGTCACCAGCTAAAATTGCTGTGGCCTCGCCATAAACTTTATGGTTGGTTGGATTTCCACGGCGAAAATCATCGTCATCCATAGCAGGAAGGTCATCATGAATGAGCGAATAACTATGAACCATTTCAATAGCACAGGCCGCTGGCAATACATTTTTTATCTCTCCGCCAACAGCCTCACAAGCTGCCAGCATTAAAATCGGGCGAATCCGTTTTCCACCAGCAAAAACAGAATAACGCATCGCAGCGTGCAAACGGGTTGGAAGGCTATCAACTCCGGGAAGAAAACGATCCAGAGTTGAGTCTACAAGTCGAACTCTTTCTTGCAAATAGGTCTGCAACTGCCAATCATTATCAACCATCAAAAGGCTCCCGCTGCAACATCCCATCCTCTTGTTGAAGCAGTTGTTCCACCTGCAATTCAACTTTACGCAACGATTGGCGACAGGTATCTGCCTGTTTAACTCCAGCAGAAAAAACTTTTAACGCCTGATCCAGAGTAAGATCACCCGATTCAAGTTGTTCAACTGCCTCTTCAAGCTTTTGTAGTGATGCTTCAAAATTTATTTTTGTGGCCATAATTATCACCTATACCAAGACTGAATATTGCATTTTTTGATTATCGACAGCAGCTGAGTATTCCGTCAAGTGCTTAAACTGTTATTCAGCACCTTTTCCATCGATTAACGTCACCGTTGCCGTGACTTCTCCACTAGCAAGCTTGACTTGCAGTTGATCTCCGATCTGTAACTGTTCAGATCCATGGACAATCTCGCCGGTCTCTTTTTGTTTAACAATTGCGTAGCCACGGGATAATACCGCCACAGGGGATAATGTTTGCAGTTGACTCATCAGCAGTGCCAGCCGATGCTCCTGCTGAACAAAGAGTTCTGTCATCGCCTGCTGTAGACGTAGGTGCAATTGCTGTAACTGCAGTTGCCATATTTTAACTAATTCTGCCGGTGCTTTTAATCTCTTCTCCAACCCATGCAGGTTATTAGAGAGTAAGGTTAAGCGAGAACGTATTTGCGCTGCAAGGCGCAGCGTCAACTGATCCAGATGACGTTCCAGTTCCAGACGATTCTTCACCACCAGCTCTGCTGCTGCGCTCGGAGTTGGAGCACGTAAGTCAGCAACCAGATCAGCAATAGAAAAATCGACCTCGTGTCCGACAGCAGAAATAACCGGAATTTTTGATGCAGCTATTGCTCTGGCGACTATTTCTTCATTAAAGGCCCAGAGATCTTCTCGCGAGCCCCCGCCACGCCCGACGATAAGAACATCAACCGCAGTCTCCCTGTTCAAGTCAGCTATTGCCGCAGCTATTTCCTCGGCAGCACCTTTACCTTGAACCCGGACTGAGCGTAACAGAACCTGCAACCCGGCAGAACGCCGCCGCAACACATTCAGAATATCCTGTATCGCCGCCCCGGAGGACGAGGTTACCAGACCAATCGTTCGCGGAAAGGGTGGCAGAGGTTGTTTTAAATTCGGAGCAAACAACCCCTCCCGTTCCAGTTTTTCCTTGAGCTGATCAAAAGCAAGTTGCAGGGAGCCAACACCTTCTGGCTCAACTGCTTCGACAATCAGCTGCAAATCGCCCCGTTGTGGATAAACAGAAACCCGACCACGGCAAATAACTGCCAAACCATCCACAGGCTTGAAACGCAGCACCCTGGCATGGCTACGAAACATGGCGCACTTAATCCGGGCCTTTTTATCTTTCAAGGTGAAGTAATAATGGCCGGATGGAGGTTGTGAAACGTTACTCAATTCTCCCTGAACCAGGACCTCAACAAAATTATCTTCAACCAGTTCCTGCAATAGCTGGACTAAGGTTGATACAGAAATAGCAGTTGATATATCCATTGCTTATAAAATCCCCGTCACTCCACAGAACTAAGGAGAGACATTATAACTCTCTTCAATCCAGATTGACAGGATTGAGATAACCCCTTATAAATAGTTATTTTTTCAATATTCATTGTTGGGAAACTTATGTCACGTGCGTATATCATAGCTGTCGCCAGCGAAAAAGGTGGGGTTGGGAAAACCACCCTGGCGACAAATCTGGCCATTTACTTAAAGGGTTTGGCCGAAGATCTCCCGGTCACCCTGTTCAGTTTCGATAATCATTTCACCGTTGACCAGATGTTTCGACTGAGCAAAACAACTGGCTCTCAACATGTTGGTCAGCTCTTTACCGGAAGTGACCCCATCGACCTGTTCACTGTCGGTCAGTACGGTGTTAATTTCATCCCTTCCAGCCGCAATCTGATGGTACAGCAGCAGTTAAAGAATGTGGAACAACTCGCTCAGGTCATCAGTCGCTCGTCTTTACCAGGGGTCGTCATTATCGACACAAGCCCGGTTCTTGATCTCTATACCCTTAACGCACTCTATGCTGCAGATCGTATTATTGTTCCGATCAAGGATGCCCCTTCACTGGAAAACTGCCACAATCTGGCAGATTTTCTGCTCCAGCACAAACGCTCAAAAACAGTATTAAAACTTCTACCTTGCCTGATCGACACCCGCATCCACTTTGATGGCCCATTTCGCAATTCATACCAGTTGCTGAAGGCTTATGCAATCAATCGGGGCTATCGTTGTTATGAAGGATTTATCGCTAAAAGCCCAAAAGTTGAGTCTTTGATCACAAATCCCTCAGGAAAAATCTATCCTGTCATCACTCATGGCCGCAATACCGGGGTCCATCTCCAGTTGACCCATCTGGCCAGACAAGTCTACCTCGATTATCTGGAGCATGGGCCGAGCAGACTAAAAGAGGTGGCGAGTGAACTTTTTAATCAGGAAAAAGATTTTCTCCAGAAATACAACTCACGAGTTAACAATCTGCAACCAAACTGCCTTTGTTGTGATCTCCCTATTCCAGAAACAGGGGTTTGGCCAAACGCCTATTTTCTGGAAGATGAAACCGGCCATTTTAGTGGTTTCATTGAGGAAGACTGTTTATTGGAACTGCTACTCCAGAATTTCAACCAGGATTTAAACAGCAAAGAGCAACACAAACTCTTACAAGAAATACTGATCGGGGCAGCAGAGAGATCCTTATTGCTGCTACAAAAAACTCAAATTAATGATGAACAAGCCAGACTTGACCTTTTCCGCTTAGATCAACAAGGGGGAAGGATTTCCGAACGTAGTATGATGTCAAAAAAACGGGGACGATTCCAGAGAAAAGGAAAAACCAGCCTGCTACAACTCTTTGATATCGCTGCAATGGGGCGTGCCGAACCGTTCCAGCAATTACTGATTCGACAGGCCGATAAAAATCCCCTTGATCTCCTCAGACACCATAACTATCTGGAGTGGCAAACTGTCTTTAACCGGATTCAGATCGAGGAGACGCTGGAGACAGAGG
>JAOZMV010000002.1:6736-12573 GCA_029934095.1 Desulfuromusa sp.
GAGTGGCAAACTGTCTTTAACCGGATTCAGATCGAGGAGACGCTGGAGACAGAGGGCGGATAGCGGGATCATTCAATAGACATGAACCAGGTCTGAAGCGGAGACAAAATCAACCGACTGCTGTTCCAGCCACCCCTGTTCCAAGCGGAAGGCCTCCAGAGTTTCTGCGTGGGGGTGACAGATCGCTATAATTTCCTGGTTTTTACCTGCCAGAGTGACCATCTTGCGAATCTGTTTCCGGATATAAGCAACATTCGCTTTATTATCTAAAAAAATATTTCGGGTTGCCGTTTCCAACCCCATTTTACGTGCTTCAGAAAAAGCAACTGAACTACCAATCGTACGACTGTCGATAAAGAAAAGATCATTCTGTTTCAACTCATTCAATACGACCCGCATTGCATCTGTTTCCTCTGTATATCTTGATCCCATGTGATTATTACAGCCGACAGCACCTGGTACCCCCTCTATATAGGATTGAATCAAACGGTGAGTTTCAGCTTTTGACTGCCCCAGCAACAATGCATTTGTCCCGGGATTAGTTTTGGGATAACTGCGTGGCTGCATTGGCATATGAATCATATATTCCCGGTTGCCATCCTGTAATAAAGAGGTTGCGGATAGCGCATTTCTAGTACCAGGCAGTATTGACGGTGTAATAATGATATCCAGCTGCAGCAATTTCCGCAGCGGGGTAAGTGACATACCTATATCATCCATAATGACAGCAATTTTACCCCGTACATTCTTCACCTCTGCCGGCACTTGATAGCGAAGCTCCAACTGCAATTCACCCAGCCAGTAAAGGTCAATAATCCCCTTATTACGGCTGACTTTCAGCTGTGCCGAACTATTTGCTTGTTCAATATGACCTTCTAATTCGTTCAAAAACAGTGGCGAAGGGAAATCTCCAAAAATCTTTCGGATCTGAACATTTTTGCGGTCTGGCAACTTACGCCAACCTATCGAATCGGGACCATTGACAAGCTGATTTTCAATCAAAGCCTGGATATCAGCATAATTGTGAGGCTTCAGGGTATGAACAACATCCGCCGGTTCTTCGTAGACGAGCTCTTCATCGACTGCTACCGGTTCCGTTAAAAAGGATGACTGCAGATAAACTAATGCAACCAGACTGATCGCAACAAAGCCAAATAAGAACACAGACGCCATAAGAATGCGCATATTCTGGCTTAAAGCCCTTTTTTTCGCAGATTTTTGGCGAGTTTTTTTTGTCGGTTTTTTCTTTTTTATTGCCATTGATCAGAAGTTCTTTCGTCAATAATAAAGTTGGTTCAAGCTGCCGGTTTACCATACTTGAGGATATTGATCCCTTTGAGCAAATCGAGAGCATGCAGCAATTGATTGTCCCCTTTTTCTTTTCGTGTCAATTCTGTAGATTTTTTCTGTTGCTCAGTTTGTTTTTCAGTCAGCGGTAGAAAATGATTCTCCAAATCCTGCTCCCTGACTGATAATTCCATGCTTTTCTGTGGGACGATCAACCGGGCGGGAACAACGATGTCGGGGCTGATGCCACGCGCCTGGATTGATCTCCCGGAAGGGGTAAAATAACGGGCGGTGGTCAACCGCAATCCAGAATTATCACTCAGTGGAATAATCGTCTGTACCGAACCCTTACCAAAACTCTGCTCACCAAGAATAACGGCACGATCATGATCCTGTAGCGCTCCAGCAACAATTTCAGCGGCACTGGCACTACCGGCATTGATCAGGATAACCAGAGGGGATTCCGGTTCCGTTCCAACCTGTTGTGCCGCAAAAGTCATCTGTTCTTCGGCATCACGCCCTTCGGTATAAACAATCAACCCTTGAGTCAAGAAAAGATCAGCAACTGCAACGGCCTGGTCCAACAGTCCACCGGGGTTATTGCGTAAATCGAGGATCACCCCATCTAAACTACCGCCGTTAGCCTGCCGTAAATCCAGTAAATGTTCTTTTAGATCATAACTGGTTCGATCCTGAAATTGCGAAATCCGCACATACCCATAATGATCTTGAAGTAAGTCACTTTTAACACTCTGGATCTGAATGATATCGCGAATAATAGTAAAATCCTGCAGTTCCGTCGCTCCGAGACGTTGGATGCTAAGAGTAATCGCCTCCCCCTTAGGACCTCGCATCATCCGCCCCGCATCCATGACCCCTATGTCACGGGTTGGTTTGCCATTAATTTTGATAATTACATCTCCGGCTTTAATCCCGGCGACATCGGCTGGAGTATCTTCAATCGGTGAAACAATAACCAAGGCACCATCTTTAACAGTAATTTCAATCCCTAATCCGCCAAATTCACCATGGGCATCAGCTTGTATCTCTTCATACATCTCCGGGGTTAAAAAACTACTATGGGGATCCAGAGTGTTTAACATGCCGCGTAGCGCCCCGTAGATCAATTCTTCCATATCGACCTGCTCAACATAACTGCTGCGCACCAGAGAAAGAACATCGGTAAATATTTCCAGATCCGTATAATCTTCTTCCTGATTGGCAAAAACAGAGCCATTGAAAATTACGGTATTGAAACAAAAAAACAGTAGAAATAAACCTATGGAAATTAATTGCTTAGACTTGAGCATATAAACCTCATAATTTTATCGCCGTTTCAGCCAGGATAGCGGATTAACCGGAGAACCTTTGGAACGGATTTCAAAATAAATACTGTCACGTCCGTTCAAACCACTATATCCAAGTAAATCGCCAGCAGAGACCTGATCCCCCAACTCTTTCTGGATCCGGTCGGTCTGCGCATAAAGGGTATGATATCCCCCAGAGTGACTGAGGATAATCAGATTTCCGTAACCTTTGAAGTAATCGGCAAAAACAACCTTGCCGGCGGCAACAGCATCTATTGGGCTGCCCAGAGGAGTGGCTATTTCAATGCCATTACTTTCATAATAGGTCCCCAACTTGGCATCCTTCTGCTTGCCAAACTCAATCACCACTCGCCCATTAACCGGCCAACCCAGTTGACCTCGCCCGGCCGCAAAATTTTCTGCAGCAGGACCGGTTGCAGGTGGCGGTTGTTGTTCAAGCTTGTGAATCAAAACTTTAAGTCTTGCCGCATTCTCCTTCAGGTAAGTAAGCTCATGGGTCAGCTTCTGTTTATCGCTGCGGGCCTGTTTCAACAATCGTGCTTGTAGTCGACGCCCTTTTACAGCGACTTGTCGCTGTTGCTGAGCCACGTCCAGAAGCTCGCTCTGTTGTTGTTTCAAAGATTTAAATTCCAGCAGATCCTGTTGCTGAGCCTCGGTAGCTTGTCGGTATTCTGCCAATAACTCTTTATCATACTGAAGAATTCTATTCAAATAATGGTATTGTTGCGCCATTTCGGTCGGTGAGTCAGCTGAAAAAAGAATTTTCAGCGAACCAGCTTCTCCCTCCTTATAAAGGGCAATCAGTCTCTTTTCCAACTTTAAGCCAATTAATTTAACATTTTTCTGGCTATCTTTAATGTTTTTTTCCTGCCGTTTAATCTGTCCCTGCAACTTTTTTAAATCTGTTTTATAAACTTCAATCCGCCGCGCAATCTGCCCCAGTACTTTTTTGATCAGTGCCAGTTCCCTGCTGACATTGATTTCTGATTGCTTTTTATTCTGCAGAGCTGTTTCAGCACGATCAATCCGAGCTCTGATGTTTTCCAATTGGGAACGATGCTCAGTCAGATCCGCCCAACAGGGGTTGATCAGAGAAAATAATAGCAGCCAGCAAATGGCAATTGACAGGACTCTGCTCATTATTCAGATACGAACAAAACGTCGCAAGGATGATAGACTACCAAGAACCCCTAATATAACCCCGGCGGCAACAAGAACAACCTGCTGATTCATAGTCAGAAAAAGGAGATTAAAATCGGTTGGAGTCAACCAGAAGGAACTAAGGCTGCGGGAAATGACAAAAACAAAAGAGAGCGCTAAGAATGCCAGCGCCAACAAACCGCCTAACAACCCCTGAATAGCTCCCTCAAGCATAAATGGAATCTTGATAAAACGCATCGTCGCGCCAACAAGAGCCATAATTTCAAGCTCATCCCGCCGTGCATAGAGGGTAAGTTTAATTGTATTTGAAACAATAAAAAGAGCCGCAAACAACAGGAACCCACCAAGAACAATACCGATAAATCGTAACATATGGACAAAATCGTTAAAACGCTTCAACCACTTCTGCCCATAGCGTAGATCATCAACATCCAGACTCATTTCCAATTGTTCAATCACCCTGACTATTCCCTGCTGATTCCGATAGGCAGAATAGAGGCCCAGCTCAAAAGAGGCGGGCAGCAATTTGGGGTTGACCCCTTCCAGTAAACTGGCATCAGCACCTAAATGTTTTTTAAAGCGCTGCATCGCATCAACTGGAGAAACATAATTGACCGACTCTACTTCAGGAAAACTTTTCAGCTTTTTAGTCAGTGCAGCCAGGTTTTGTGTTGCTACAGGTTTTTGTAAGTAGGCGATAACCTGAATTTCCCTGGTCCAACGAGAAGCTAATTGTTCGACATTGACAACAATCAGAAAAAACGTTGCCACAATCGCCAGTGCAATAGCCATCGTCAAAATGGATGCTGAACAAAGAAACGGCCACTGCCGCATGTTGCGCAGGGCACGTAATATAAAGTAGCGAATTTTATCCAGCACCGCTGGAGCCTCCAGTTTAACAGGTCAGTTGCGTCACAAAGTTTTACGAACCAACCAATTATATTTATAGGTGTAAAGGTTGCTGATCCCCCACTAACTCCCCCTGGTCCAGAGTTAACACCCGCCGTGGAAAGCGCTGGTTCAGACTATGGTCATGAGTTGCCAGGAGAATAGTTGTGCCGCGTGCATTGGCACGCTTAAACAGATCCATAATTTCAAAAGTCACTTCCTGATCAAGATTACCGCTTGGTTCATCCGCCAGCAGAATTAAAGGATCAACCACCAGGGCACGAGCAATGGCGATGCGTTGTTGCTCCCCCCCCGAAAGTTCCAGGGGCTTTCGCTGCAGTCGGTGTTCCAAACCCACCTCCTTTAAGACCTGGTAGACTTTCTTACTCACTTCATAACGTTTTTTACCCTGTGCCTCCAGGGCAAACGCTACATTCTCATAAACTGTTCTACTCTGCAACAACTTGAAATCCTGAAAAACCACGCCAATTTTACGGCGCAGAAAAGGGATTTGCCGACTGCGAATACGTGAAACATTTTGGCGGTCGATCAAAATCTGACCGCGGGTCGGCTTTTCTGCAGCATAAAGCATCCGCAATAAAGTCGTTTTTCCTGCCCCGGAGGCCCCTGTAATATAGAGAAACTCCCCCTTACCCACCTGCAGGGTTAAATTTTTCACTGCTGCTGCAGAATCACTACCATATTTTTTAGAGACATTGTAGAGTTGTATCATGAAAGTTCACTTTAGCGTTCACGAAATAGCGTTCAGAATATCATCAACCTTGTGCCTGAACTGCCGTAATTGCTGAGACATTGACGATATCAGCAACCGAACAACCGCGGGACAAATCATTCACCGGCTTTGCCAGACCCTGGATAATCGGCCCGACCGCTTCTGCTCCCGCGAGACGCTCAACCAATTTATAACCTATATTCCCGGAATCCAGATCGGGAAAAACCAGAGTATTGGCTCGACCGGCAACACTGGAACCAGGAGCTTTTTTATCACCAACCTTCGGGATCAGGGCCGCATCGGCCTGCAATTCACCATCGATCAACAAATCTGGAGCTAATTCCCGAGCAATTTCGAGAGCCTGTAGAACTTTGTCACAGTCACCGTGAGATGCACTCCCTTTAGTCGAAAAGCTGAGCATCGCCACCCGGGCTTCGACA
>JAOZMV010000002.1:12673-23768 GCA_029934095.1 Desulfuromusa sp.
GTGAGATGCACTCCCTTTAGTCGAAAAGCTGAGCATCGCCACCCGGGCTTCGACACCGAGAAAACTTTTGCAACTGACAGCGGTACTAACGGCAATTTCTGCCAACGCCTGCGCATCGGGGTTGGGATTGACCGCACAATCGGCAAAACACAGGGTACCATTCTCACCAAACTCCGGTGTCTTGGTTACCATCAGAAAAACCGAGGAGACCGTATTCATTCCCGGTGCGGTGCCAACCACCTGAAATGCTGCACGCAACACGTCACCAGTTGTATTGGATGCCCCGGCAACAGCGCCACCAGCGTCCCCCTTGTGTACCATCATAGCGGCGAAATAAAGATTGTCATCTGCGCTCAACAGAGCAATGGCATCAGCATGGCTCAAACCCTTTTTTTTACGCAGCTCTACTAATTCATCAGCATAGACATTAAGCTTCTCTGCATTTTTCGGCTCAATGATGGTGACACCTTCTAAAGAGACTCCCAGCGCAGCAGCCTTGGCATTGAGTGTTGCAAGATCACCTAAAAGGACAATATTGGCCAGTTTGTCGCCTACAATCTGCGCTGAAGCTTCAATCATACGATCGTCATATCCTTCTGGCAGGACAACGGTCTGTAAGTCAGTACGAGCTTTTGCTTTAATTTGATTAACAAGATGCATCTTTTCCTCCTCTAAATATGATAATGTTCTAAACGAGGTGTAAGCTGTAAAGTTTTCATGTTTATACCTAATGGTAAAACCGGGGGTCAATCCTTTTTCACTTTTCATCCCTTGGAGACTGTCGTACTACCCATGAACTGGCTGCAAATCCGTTTGTTTGGCTTAGGTTCGTATAGTCCGACAGACTCCTAGCAGGCTGGTTGTATTTGACAACTCCATTTATAATCATAAATCTATGAATTTTCAGCGCTCTACTAAAATAAAACGATCCAGTGACCGACCTCGGGCGCTCATTATTGGTCTGTTGATATCGTTACTGCTGCACCTGTTGGTGGTTCTGTTTTTTTTTCTTTTTCCACAACAGGAACAGTTAGAGCCTAAGCGGCAGGAACCGACAATTGTCCGTCTGATTGATCTCCCGGCAGAAATTGAAAAACCTCAGCCGGAAGAAAAGAGTACCTTTGAGATTGATCAGCAACCAGTGACTCCCCCGCCGACAACCCCGGTTGAATCATCTCGCAAAGCTGAGCGGGATCAGAAAGTAGATCAGGAACAAGCTCCTGAAGCAGATGATGTCCGCGATCAGACCACGAAACCACCGGAAACAAAGCTTCCACCTCAACAAATACAGAAACCGGAAAAAAAACCAATTCCACCGCCAAAAGAGGAAATAATAAAGCCTCAACCAAAGGCCCCTGAGCAGACACCTAAGCCACCTGAAACCAAGTCTCCACCCCTAAAAAAACCGCTGTCGGTAGATAAAGATGGTCAGGAAAAGAAACAAAAAACTGAGCGGGAAGCGACTCAACCTAAAAAAGAACAGCCGGTCACTGCACCGAGTATCCCCCCAGCGGAACAACAGAAATCCCCGGTGCCCCCACTAACCCTGGAACAACTGCTGCCTAGTCCCCAAACCCTGGATCAACTTGCCCGGGGAAGTCTGTCAAATCGCAACCGCAGCAAGGAGCGTGAAAATGTTAAAATTGGCGACGAGGTCTGGCTGAACCTGCAGCAAAACTTCCTGGCTTCCTTTTTTCGCCGCCTCCACGATAAGATCGATCTGGTCTGGAATTATCCACCCCAGGCCAGGAGGGAGAGAACCCAAGGAACCCTGGAGTTATTAATTATTGTAGATAAAAAAGGGAAGTTAGTTGATGTCGATCTGGTTCGGTCCAGTGGATCAGATATTCTTGATTATGAAGCGATTCAAGCTATCTACCGGGCCTCTCCATTCGGACCATTGCCGAAACGCTACCCGCATGACGTTCTTAAAATTCATGCTAATTTCCGTTATAGACTTGGCAGCAAAGCTATGTTTGGACGCTAAAAACTGCGGATCAATGCCCACATCACCTTGGGATTGATCCGCAGTTAGAAAACCAAGAAGAGCTACTCTCTTTCCCAACGCAACTTTGGCTTACGTGCAGCAGCGGTTTCATCCAGACGCCTCACCTTAGCTCGAACCGGTGCCTGTTTAAGCAATTCTGGATTATTCTTTGACTCTGCTGCAATCGCCAGTAGTGCATCACAGAACTCATCAATAGTCTGCTTGCTTTCAGTCTCCGTTGGCTCGATCATCAGAGCGCCATGGACAACCAATGGGAAGTAGATAGTTGGCGGGTGATAACCATAGTCAATCAGCCGCTTGGCAACATCAAGGGTGTGACAGTCATTCTGTAGCGCATCTTCAGAAAACACCACCTCATGCAGAGAGCGCTGCTTATTTGGCAAATCGTATTCGTTTTCGAGTCGAGCACGAATATAATTAGCATTGAGGACTGCCAGCTCAGACGCCCTTTTCAGCCCTTCACCACCCATAGATAAAATGTAACTATAGGCACGAACTAAAATACCAAAATGGCCATAAAAGGATTTCAAACGTCCGATTGACTGGGGACAGTTATATTCCAGTTGATAACCCCCGTCCCCTTTGACAATAAAAGGAACCGGCATAAATGGTTTTAGTTTATCAACCACACCAACGGGGCCAGAGCCTGGGCCACCACCACCATGGGGAGTAGAAAAAGTTTTGTGTAAATTAAAATGCATGACATCAATGCCGATATCACCGGGGCGACTGATACCCATCATCGCATTGAGATTAGCTCCATCGCTGTAAACCAGCCCCCCACGCTCATGGACCAGATCACATATTTCCCGGATATCTGCTTCAAACAAACCGAGAGTATTGGGATTGGTAACCATCAGTGCCGCGACATCGTCATCCATCACTGCGGCAACCGCCTCTTTACTCAAAATTCCATCTGAGGCAACGGTAATAACCTCGTAGCCACAGAGGGCAGATGATGCCGGGTTCGTTCCGTGAGCCGTATCGGGGATAATCACCTTATGCCGTTTTTGCCCCCTGGCTTCCTGCCAGGCACGAATCATCAGCATCCCGGCAAACTCACCCTGAGCACCTGCTGCCGGTTGTAATGTGATCGCCGGAAAACCGGAAATTTCACCGAGATCACGTTGCAGATTATACATCAACTCCAACGCCCCCTGATTAAGAGCTTCCGGGGTCTGTGGATGGATATCAGTAAAACCGGGGAGACGTGCGGCCACCTCATTGATCTTTGGATTGTACTTCATGGTACAACTGCCAAGGGGATAAAAACCGCTATCAACGCCATAGTTCCAGGTTGACAAACGGGTATAATGGCGCACCACATCAACCTCTGAAAGTTCAGGAAAATCGGAGATATCTTCGCGAATCAAATGGCTGTCAGGAGTGACAGCCGGAACATCCAAACCGGCAACACTGTAACCAACTCGTCCCGGTTGGGATTGTTCAAAGAGCAGATTCTCATTCAGAACCAGGCCACGACCCTCTGTACTTATCATGCCTCACCTCCTGCCAGTGCGCTCACCAGTCGATCAATTTGTTCCCGGCTGTTCTGTTCGGTAACGCAGACCAGCAAACCATTTTCCAAGTTGGAGTAATCTCTGCCAAGAGAAATTCCAGCTAAAATACCACCTTGTTCCAACCGTTTTTTCAAAGCAGCAACCGGTTCGGAACAGGTAATAACAAATTCATTAAATGATGCACCGGGAAATGTGACCGAAAAGCCTTTAAGTTGAGCAATTTTTTCTTTGGCATAACTCGCTTTTGCATAGTTGACCTCTGCCAACTGCCGTAATCCCTGTTTACCATGCAAAGCCAGATAAATACTGACCATCAAAACACACATACCTTGATTAGAGCAGATGTTTGAAGTCGCTTTTTCGCGGCGGATATGTTGTTCACGGGTTGCCAGAGTGAGGACAAACCCCCGTTTGCCATCCTTATCGGTTGTTTCACCAACCAGCCGCCCGGGGAGAACCCGCATATCTTTCTTCCGTACAGCAAAAAAACCTATCCCGGGGCCACCATAGGAGAGGGGGATACCGAAGCTTTGCCCCTCGCCGACGACAATATCAGCCCCCAGCTCTCCAGGAGATTTGTACAGCGCTAAAGCGAGAGGTTCAGGGACGGCAGCCACTAACCGGGCGCCGGAAGCATGAGTCAGCTCAGCAATGGTTGCCAAATCTTCAATCTGGCCAAAGTAGTTTGGATAACCGACAACCACAGCAGCGACCTGATCATCAAGCATGGTTTGTAACTCTGCTTGATTGGTTAAACCATTCTGCAACGGAATATCAACCAGTTCGATATCAAGATAGCGACAATAGGTTGCAGTCGTCTCACGGTACTGGGGTGGTAGCGCCTGTGATAACAAAACTTTTTTACGCTTCTTGCCGGCACGAATAGTCAGCAGAACTGCTTCAGCACAGGCAGATGCACCATCATACATCGACGCATTGGCGACATCCATCCCGGTTAATTGACAGATCAGCGTCTGAAACTCAAAGATAGCTTGCAGAGTTCCCTGGCTTATTTCCGGCTGATAGGGGGTATAGGCAGTATAAAACTCACTCCGACTGACCAGTTGATCAACCACTGCCGGAATAAAATGGTTATAGGCACCACCACCGAGAAACGCATCCCAATCAGACACTTTTGAATTTTTCTCGGCCAACTCTCGCAAAAACAGTAAAACTTCAGATTCAGACCCTGCAGCATTCAAATCAAGAGGTCTTTGCAAACGACAGTCCTCTGGAATTCCAGAGAACAGTTCGTCAATCTTCGACACCCCAATTTGATCGAGCATTTGCTGTACATCTACATCGGTATGAGGCAGATAACGCATAATCATCCTTTCAATCAGCACATTAACCTATAGATACTAACTGACTGTTTTAAAAGAGTTTACATGTGAGAGTTTTCAGAAAAAAACTGCCACAACACCAAAGAGAGATCGCTCTATGAAGCCATCAATCTTTTTCAACAAATTCCTTGTAGGCAGTGACATTCATCAAACCGTCCAAAACGGCAGGGTCAGCCAGTTTGATCTTAATCATCCAGCCTGCTTCGTAGGGAGAATTGTTCAGAGCCTCAGGCTCATCTGGAAGTACTTCGTTGACCTCTACAACTTCACCAGCCACTGGTGCGTAAACATCAGAGACCGCCTTGACTGACTCAACAACCCCAAATGTTTTACCCTCTTCCAGCATGTCACCAACTTCTGGCAGCTCAACAAAAACAATATCTCCCAGTTGATCCTGGGCAAAATTGGTAATTCCAACGGTAACCACATCGTTCTCAACCAACACCCACTCATGATCTTCGGTGTATTTCAGTTCCTCAGGAAAATCCATCATATCCTCCTCAAAAGAAAGGCCCAATCGGCGTGTATTATTTCACAAATGGAAGAGCTGTGCGCTCAGCCAGAACCTGACGCTTTCGAATCCCTATTTGCAGTGGCTCATCACTCTCTGCTACAGCTGTCTCTACCAGGGCGAGAGCAATCCCCTTTCTCAAGCTGGGAGACATTGTCCCACTGGTGACGTAACCAACCTGACGGCCGCCACTCAATACCGGATAACCATCGCGTGGCACCCCGGAAGTCGTCAAAGTCAGAGCGATCAACTTCCGCGACAAACCCGCCTGTTTCGCTTTGAGCATGGCGTCACGACCAACAAAGTTACCTTTTTTCAATTTGGTAATCCACGCCAAACGCGCTTCAATCGGCATAATTTCAGCGGTAATTTCGTGGCCATAGAGTGCATAAGCTTTCTCTAAACGGAGAGTATCCCGTGCGCCAAGACCAATGGGGAGAAGTCCGAGGGATTCTCCCACCTTCATCAACTCCTGCCACAGGGCAGCTCCATCTGCTGCAGCACAGTAGAGTTCAAAACCATCCTCACCGGTATAGCCAGTGCGTGAAATGATCGTCTTAATCCCAGCAACCATTCCCTCTTTAAATCGATAAAATTTTATTGCAGAGAGATCGGTGCTGGTTAATTTTGCTAAAATATTGGCAGCGACCGGCCCCTGCAATGCCAGTTGTGCATACTCATCACTGCGATTAATCAGGGTTAAATCATTGAAGTCAGTATTTTTCTGTAAATCCTGCAACCAGGCAAAATCCTTATCACTGTTAGAAGCATTAACACAGAGAAGATAACGGTCAGCAGCAAAACGATAGAGGGTCAAATCATCAACCACCCCCCCGGTCTCATAACAAAGAGCCGTATATTGAACCTGGCCATCGGTTAAATTTGCTAGATCATTGGTGGTTGCATACTGTAGAAATTCAAAAGCCTGGGCTCCGGAAACTTCAATCTCCCCCATATGGGAGACATCAAACAAACCAGCCGTTGTTCTGACCGCCATGTGTTCAGCAATGACACCAGAATATTGTACCGGCATATCCCAGCCGCCAAAATCAACCATACGAGCGCCAAGTTGACGGTGAATCTGATTTAGAGGTGTTATTTTCATCGATAAACTCCTTATAATAAATCGACCGTTCAGTAAAGATTTTGTAACAAATCCCAACCCACCTGTACAGGATTATTAAAATTCAGATCAATCCTTTTTTGCCGCCCGACGTTTGGCACTCACCAAAGTATTATAGAGGAGCATGGTAATTGTCATTGGCCCGACACCACCGGGAACCGGGGTGATAGCAGCTGCATTCTTAGAGGCAGCGATAAAATCGACATCACCAACCAACTTCTTTTCACCGACGCGATTGACACCGACATCAATCACAATTGCCCCCTTTTTAATCCAATCCCCCTTGATCATTTCTGGACGACCAACAGCGGCAATCACTACATCAGCGGCGGCAACTTTCTGCGGCAGACCAACGGTTCTTGAATGACAGATTGTCACCGTTGCATGTTCAGCCAGGCACATCAACGCCAGCGGTTTGCCAACGATATTGGAACGGCCAACAATGACGACATCTTTCCCCTTAAGATCAGCCCCGATGTACTCCAACATTTTCATAACACCGTAGGGGGTGCAAGGTTTGAACACTGGATTTCCGGTCACCAGACGACCGACATTGTAGGGATGGAAACCATCGACATCCTTACTTGGAGAGATCGCTTCCAAAACCTTTGCCTCATCAATATGCCCGGGAAGTGGCAACTGCACCAGAATGCCGTCAATCTTCTCGTCGCCATTGAGTGTGGCAATCAACTCCAGCAATTCAGCTTCACCGGTTTCAGCCGATAATTTATGTTCTACAGAATAAATCCCGGTCGCGGCACACGCTTTTTCTTTCATCGAGACATAAACCCGGCTCGCCGGATCTTCGCCAACCAGGACAACTGCCAGCCCCGGAGTTACCCCTGTTGCAACAAGCTCTTCTACATCGGTAGAAATTTGTTCCCGCAGCTCGGCTGCAATCGCTTTCCCATCAATCAGTTCTGCCACCTGGAAGCCTCCATATAAATGTATTTCAAACCCTCATGAAGTTCAAACTATACGTAAGCACGCCCGGTTTGTAAACCTGCTTTCGCTATAACAAGAAAGCAAAAAGCCTCCGTCAGAAATGTATCTGCGGAGGCTTTTAAATTTAAACATAGCTCGATCAACCATTGACCGCTTTAGGGCATGTAGTGCAGGCCTCACCGCCACCGGCAGCGGGCGCTGGACAACTTTTCTCATGAGCATAACCTTGATCATACCAGCCACCCCCCTTAAGGGTAAAAGCCGTCTTGGAGATCATTTTTTTGGCTTGCCCGCCACAAAAGCGGCAGGTATCAATCGGTTCATCAGAAAACTTCTGCCGAACCTCAAAGTTCAAGCCACAATCTTCACATTTATATTCATACAACGGCATAATTTAACCTCCATGTAGCTATTTACTCTCGGTCGAACAGCCGTGGATAATAATTCGTCAAGGTCAGAGCTGTCAAGAAAAGTTTATGCCCAGGAGTTTGTCGGGCTTTCGAGCCGTAGCGAGAAAATGACTGTTTAAGGGCAGATTTTTGATCGTTTGAGAGCGAATAGCCGTAGCTATTTGTCGAAAAGGATCGGAGATATGAACCAAACAGGCGTTTTCGCAGTAGGTTCTTGTAAGGCTCGACAGACTCCTTGAGGAAAAATATCAGGGGAAATCGAACCGGTCGTCAATATCCTCATCACTGATCAATGGTTCCAATAAGCGAGCCTGGTAACCATCCTCTTCAATTTGAAGGGTATCTATATCCATCAGCTTCAGGTGATTTTCAATAAGTGCCCGCAGACCACCTTCAAAGGTCATTTTTTGACGTCTGATCTCCTGGATTTCACTGATTAATTGCATCCGACGCTCATTGGCATCTCGAACCACCCGTTCTCCCTCAAGATGAGCCCCTGCGACAACAATCTCAGCCTCTTTCCGTGCGTTGATTTTCAACTCTTCGGTCACCTGTTGAGCTGTCATCAGCGTTTCCTGTAAGGTTTTTTCCCGATCACGCATTTGATCAAGAGAGGTGCGGGTTCTGGCCAGAGACTCCTTTAACTCATTATTTTGTTTATGCAACCGCTCAAGTTCATCCGCCAACATTTCCAGAAAATGATCAACAGCCGCCGTATCGTAACCGAATATACGGGATTTGAACTGATGTTGCTGTATCTCTATCGGAGTAATCCGCATCATTTATCCCTCTAAAAGTTCAATCATTGAAGCAGCTGATATAAAAATGAAGCTATCATCTGCTGGAGAACTGAAAGGAGAATCAGTAGTGCGATTGGAGAAAAGTCAAAAGCCCCAGCTTGTAAAAACGGTAACAGCCGCCGCAACCGATAGAGGACCGGATCAGTTGCACTATGAAGAAAGCGAACGATCGAATTATAGGGATCGGGATTGACCCAGGACACAAGCGCCCGGGCAACAATGATAAAAATATAGATACTAAATGCCAGATCGAGAATCCGGGCAATAGCAACAATCAGAACATTCATATTTGAAACACCCTTCTTTGATGATAAAAGTTACTATAATTTTAAGTTTTTATACCGAAAGGGAGGAACCCTGTCAAACGATTCCCGTCATCAGGGTTCAACAAGCTTATCAGCAACAGAGAGTTTTGACTTAGGCTGCTAAACCCGCTAAGCTACTTCAACACAATTAACGAGAAGAAATATCCCACTATAAATAAGGTCAAAATAATGGTTCAAACAAACAATCTGAACGTCCTCGAAGTTTCCCCGATTATTGCCCCCTCTGACCTGAAACAGGTTTTCCCTCTGCCACTTTCAGGAGCAAATTTTGTCAACGACAGCCGCAATACCATCAAATCAATACTTAAAGGGGAAGACAAACGACTGCTCACAGTTGTCGGTCCTTGCTCCATCCACGATCCACTCGCGGCGATTGAATATGCGAAGCGGCTGGCCAAGCTTGCGGAGGAACTTCAGGATCAGCTGTTTATCATCATGCGGGTCTATTTTGAAAAACCACGGACAACTGTTGGCTGGAAGGGTTTGATTAACGACCCTGACATGGATGGCAGCCATCAGATATCTAAAGGGCTGGGCGTTGCTCGACAACTGTTTTGTGCCATAACCGACATACGCCTCCCTATTGCCAGCGAAATGCTCGACCCGATCACACCACAATACCTTTCCGATATGATCAGCTGGGGAGCTATCGGTGCCCGAACAACTGAATCACAGACCCATAGAGAGATGGCGAGTGGGCTCTCTTTTCCTGTCGGGTTTAAAAATGGAACCGATGGTGGACTGAAAATCGCACTGGACGCGATGTCCGCGTCCTGTCGCGCACATAGTTTTCTTGGCATCAACTTCGAGGGGCGCTCTTCTATCGTCCACACCTCTGGTAACCCGGACATCCACATGGTCTTGCGTGGTGGTGATAGCGCACCAAACTACTATCCCGAAGAGGTGAAAAAGGCGGCTGAATTGCTCAAGGCAAAACAACTACCCCCGGCCATCATGGTCGATTGCAGCCATGCAAACTCCTACAAAGACCACACCCGTCAGGGAGAAGTTCTGGATAATATTGTCGAACAACTGATGACGAACCCGGACTCAATTTCGGGAGTGATGATTGAAAGTAATCTGCATGCCGGTAACCAGACTCTTCCTGACAACCTTAATCAGCTTCAATATGGGGTCTCAATCACCGATAAATGTGTCGACTGGGATACCACTGTAGAAATGCTGACCAAGACACACCGGAGATTAAAACAGCGGTAAAAGATACCTATCAATCTCAGGTAAAATTCAGTGCTTTGACTGATTGTCTGACTGACTGTCCGTTCCAATCAGGTCGATAGCACCATACTTTTTTTCATAACGATCAACATTGGTCTGCAACGCAAGCAACAACCGCTTTGCATGGTGTGGTGAAGTGATCAAACGGGAATGAACCCGCGCCTTGGCAGCCTGAGGTTGAATGTAGATACAATCAATCACAAATTCGCTCTCATTGTGGTTAACCACCGCCATATTAATATATTGACCAGATGCAACATCGTCATTCATCTGAATCTCAAGCTTCATTTCCTGTTCATTTTCCATAGTTCAGCCTCCATGGTGTGCAAAAGTTTTAAAGATCATTCAAGAGTCGATAAATCCCCTGTTCCAACTCCCAGATAATATCAACAGCTCTCTGATGGCCATCCTTCTCCAGCATCACGCGAGCGCGATCAAGATAACCATGGGCGTCTAACAGCACAGGCGAAAGTTTAGCTTCCAGTTGAAATTGTGGAATTTCACCCACGGAGTCAACCAGATCCTGTAATTCTTCCGTGGCAATATCGACCAATCTCAAGGCTTTATTGGTACTCTCAGGCAAAATTTCATAGAGATGATCTGATTCTTGATCAATACGCTCCAGAATCTGCCGATAGCGTTCTGAAATTGACATAATATTTTCCCTTTGCGGTAAAATGGCTCTATGCGACGGCATCCTATGTAAAGGAGGAAAAAAGATCAACAGAAACAATAACGCTTCCCTCTTACAGGTTGACTTTGGTCTTCTCAGGCTGGTAATTTCAACCACAATGGACAACACGCTAGCAGCCTGTCGAACTATCTGGGCTGAAGCGAAAATTTGGTTGTTTGAGATCAGATTTTGGCTCATTT
>JAOZMV010000055.1 GCA_029934095.1 Desulfuromusa sp.
CTGTTTGTGTGGCTCTGAAGACTGCAGTTGACACATGACAGGACACTCGTATGGACGTTATTGCGACCCACATAAATGCCGATTTTGACTGCCTTGGTTCCATGATTGCGGCAAAGCGACTCTACCCCGATGCCCTTCTGGTATTTCCCGGTGGTCAGGAGCGTGGATTACGTGATTTTCTGCTGCACAGTACCCTCTATGCCTATGATGTAAAACGAATTCGCGATATTGACCTGAATAAAGTGACCCGATTGATTCTTGTTGATGTCCGTAGTGGAGCCCGAATTGGTCAGTTTGCGGATATCATCCAGAATCCGGATCTGGAAATTCATATCTATGATCACCATCCCGTTGATGAACACACCATCAAGGGGATGGTGGAGTTTATTCAGGAAGTTGGTGCAACAACGACCATCATGACGCAACTATTTATGGAACGGGGGCTGGTGCCAACGGCTGATGAAGCGACCATGATGATGCTTGGACTCTACGAAGATACCGGTCATCTGCTCTTTTCGGGAACCACTCCAGCTGATTTTCAGGCCGCAGCCTTTTTACTACAACATGGCGCAAATCTGAATACCGTTGCAGATTTTCTGGTTCGGGAAATGACCCCGGAACAGGTTGATTTGCTCAATGAATTATTGAAATCTTGCCAGAAGGTAATTGTCAATGGTGTCGAGATTGCTATTGCCTATGCGTCCGTCGATTACTATGTTGGTGATATTTCCAGCCTGGTTCATAAGCTTAAAGATATTGAAAATCTCAATGTTCTGATTGTTGCGGTGCGGATGAATGATCGAATCTTTCTGGTGGGTCGTTCCCGAATCCCTGAGATACATGTCGGTGAGTTTTTTCAGGAATTTGGCGGTGGTGGACATGCTGTTGCTGCTTCAGCCACCGTCCGTGATCTCCCTTTGGCTCAAGTGCTTGACCGGATCGAAAAGTTACTCCCCAAACACGTTCGTTCGCGTTGTGAAGCTCGCCATCTGATGTCTGCACCAGTTAAAACTTTACCGGCCGGTTCCACTGTTGGATCTGCGCGCGGATTGATGACACGATTCAGTTTTAATGCTATCCCGATTTTGAATGATCAGCAGCAAGTCGTCGGGATCATAACCCGGCAAGTGGTTGAAAAAGCTGCACATCACAAATTATTAAAAATGGATGTCAGTGAAGTGATGAATACCGATTTTCAACTGGTAGCACCAGAAGCATCTTTGACAGAGCTACAACAGGGTATAATTGAACACAACCAGCGCTGTATTCCTGTTGTTGATGGCGGGACTTTGGTCGGAGTGGTCACCCGGACAGATTTGCTCCGCTATATGCTGGGGGATCAACAGTTAACTACTGATGAATTTCGAGGTGGTTCTGAACGTCATGGTTTACGGCTTAAGCGGAAAAATCTGCACCGGTTACTGGAAACTCAATTGCCAGAATCGGTTAAACAGTTGTTGCAACAATTGGGGGCAGTAGCCGATCAACTTGAACTCCATATTTATCTGGTTGGAGGATTTGTCCGTGATTTGCTGTTACGAAAACCTAACCTGGATATTGATGTTGTGGTTGAGGGAGACGGGATCGCATTTGCAGAAGCTTTTGCTGCAACAACGTCATGTCGTGTTCGTGCTCATGAAAAATTTGGCACAGCGGTTATTGTTTTTTCTGATGGGTTCAAAATTGATATCGCCTCCGCTCGGCTTGAATATTACGATCGACCAGCTGTGTTGCCGAGCGTAGAACATGCCTCTATTCGGCATGATCTTTATCGGCGTGATTTTACCATCAATACTTTAACGCTATCTCTCAATCAGGAGAGTTTTGGCCAAATGCTCGACTTCTTTGGTGGTCAACGTGATCTCAAGGATAAATCGATTCGGGTACTGCATAGCTTGAGTTTTATTGAAGATCCAACCCGGTTGTTTCGCGCCGTCCGTTTTGAACAACGCCTGGGTTTCTCTATCGGCCGGCAAACTGAGAAACTGATGCGCAGTGCGGTGCGATTGAAATCGGTACAAAAAGTTGCTGGTTTAAGGATTTTGCACGAACTGGAACAAATTCTGGATGAGCCCCGGGTGGTTCCAGCGCTGGATCGTTTAGATCAATTTGAGCTGTTGAAATTTATTGATCCGCAACTCCGCTTTAATCAGCAGAAAGCAAGTTTGTTTGTTGCTGCGGAACGGTCGAGTAGCTGGTTTGATTTGCTCTATACCGGTGAAAATTACCGGCGTTGGTTGTTGTACCTTCTTTGCCTGTTTGATGATTTATCGGTAAAAGGGGTTGAGAGAGTGAGTCGCTGGCTCAGAGTGCCGGCGAAAGATCACTTGTTGCTGCAACAGTTGCCTGCCGCAAAGCAGCTTCTCAAATTGGTTAAGCAGCGCAGAGACGGGCAGGGTGAGCCAAAGAACAGCGAGATATACTCGTGGCTTGTTGACTTTTCCCCTGAAGTGATTCTCTATTTAATGGCTCGCAGTGAGAATGAAAAGCTACGCAAATGGATTTCTCTCTATATAACCAGTTTGCGCAAGGAAAAAGTGCTTCTTGACGGTGCAGATCTCATTTCTCTCGGTTTTTCACCGGGACGATATTTTCAGGAGATCTTTAAAGTGTTACTGGATGCCAGATTGAACTGCGAGGTTGAAACGCGTGAAGAGGAAATCCTTTTAGTAAAGAAAAACTTTACTGTCGGGGGTGCTTCTCCCTCGTGAGTCTGGTTGACCCAGGTACTCTTGTCGATTAGACTGCAATCCCGTTCAGACGATTGTTTTATTAACGTCTGAATATCTGAGTTTTTGCATCCTCAGCAGAAAATCAGGATTTTTTATCATCTCGTGGTTTTTTTGAGTTTGGAACTTATGGAAACAATCGTTTCTAAAATTGCAATCATGTTGGTGCCGGCACTTCTTGCAATTATTCTGCATGAAGTGGCGCATGGCTATATTGCGGAACGGTTTGGTGACCCGACTGCCCGGTTATTGGGTCGTTTAACCCTCAATCCGTTAAAGCATCTTGATCCGATTGGAACGATTGCGATTTTTATTTTTGGTTTTGGTTGGGCGCGTCCGGTGCCGGTCAACTCTGGAAATTTTCGTCACCCGCGCCGCGATATGATCTGGGTTGCTCTTGCAGGGCCAGCCACAAATTTATTATTAGCGACTCTTTCTGCTTTGTTATTGCGGGGGGTCGGCTTGCTCGATCAGAGTTCATTCGGGGGGTCACAGGTCTATAGTCAATTTGCCACCCCAGTTAAAATGATGGCCGGGTTCAGCCTTTACATTAATATCCTGCTGGGGGTTTTTAATCTGATTCCCCTCCCGCCACTGGATGGCGGTAGAGTTCTGACCGGGATTCTTCCTGAACGTCTAGCCGCACTGATTAGCAGATTGGAACCATTCGGTTTTATGCTGATTCTGTTTTTAATTTTTTTTACAGATGTGTGGCCGCGGGTGCTTGGTCCGATTATTAATACCCTGGTTGTTTTTATGGCCGGTGACGAAACCCGCCTGGTTGAGCAGGCGATCCGTTTCTTGTTTGGTCAGTGATCCATGGCAATTCAGATCCGCACAGAAAATTTCTCCGGTCCACTTGATCTTCTATTACATCTGATTAAAAGTCATGAAATGGATATCGTAGATATCCGGATTGTTGAGATTACTGAGCAATA
The DNA here is from genome assembly GCA_029934095.1 of Desulfuromusa sp. Taxonomy (GTDB): domain Bacteria; phylum Desulfobacterota; class Desulfuromonadia; order Desulfuromonadales; family Geopsychrobacteraceae; genus Desulfuromusa. The sequence continues at coordinate 3,668 of JAOZMV010000055.1, forward strand.
TCTGCAGATTATTGAACAGATGCAACAACTTGACCTCGATATTGCGGGCGAGTTTCTGTTAATGGCGGCGACCCTTGTGCATATTAAATCGAGGATGTTATTGCCTGTCAGTGACGATATCGGTGAAGAAGATGAGGATCCTCGCGCAGAGTTAGTGAAAAGATTATTGGAATACCAACGTTATAAAGATGCGGCCGAATTATTTCAGCAATTACCACAGTTAGAACGGGATGTTTTCTCTACTCAATTTCAATGCCCAGACGCTGGAGAGAGTGACAACGAGGAAAATGAAATACCGATAGGTCTTTACCAGCTGGCCGATGCCTTTCACCAGTTGTTAAAAGAGAAACCCCCGGAAATTTTTCATGAAGTTATCCGAGAATCTCTCTCTGTTGCCGACTATATTGAGCGTATTGTAGAAAGATTATTGCAGCAGAAACGGCTTTCTTTTCGGGAAATTTTCTCAGCTGAATCCTCCCGTAACCAGTTGATAGTTACTTTTCTCGCAACCTTGGAGTTGGTAAAAATGCATATAGTCAGTATTGATCAGGTGGATGATTTTAGTGAAATCTGGTTGGCTTTGATGGTTCCGGCTGACCAGTTGTCCAGTATCTCACCGGAAAAGGATCTGCTTGGTTATGGATAATTTGCGCCAACTTGTCGAAGCATTTATTTTTGCTGCTGACAGCCCGCTGTCACTTGATCGGTTGAGTGCTCTCATCGAAGAGCCGAAGGCCAAGATAAGGCCGATTGTCGAACAGTTACAACAGCAATATCTTGCTTCTGAATGTGGTTTTTATCTTGCTGAGGTTGCTGGTGGTTACCAGTTTCGGACGGTCGTGGAACTTGCCCCCTGGTTACGGAAATTGAGGAAAGAACGTGCTCCCCGGTTTTCCCGGGCAGCATTAGAAACTTTGGCAATCATTGCTTATCGACAACCTGCTACTCGTGCCGATATTGAATATTTGCGTGGAGTTGATTCCGGGGGGGTGATGAAAACCCTTTTGGACAAAAATTTGCTGCGCATCCTCGGAAAAAAAGATGTCCCGGGACGACCCCTGATCTATGGGACCAGCCGTCATTTTCTCGAACTGTTTGGGTTGCGTGATCTGGCTGATTTACCCACTCTTAAAGAGTTTACCGCTCTGGATCCTGAATTGGCAGTAGCCGACCCTCTGGAACCTGAAGCTGACGGGGCGCTATAAATGGCAGAGAGATTGCAGAAATTGATTGCCCAGGCTGGTTTAGCATCTCGCCGGGAGGCAGAGACGTGGATCGTAAAAGGGAAAGTTCTTTTAAATGGACATCTGGCCAAATTGGGTGATCGTGCCGATTTAGCCATTGACCAGGTACAAATTGACGGTAAAACTCTGACGACTGCACAAGAGAAAGTTACTATTTTGCTCAATAAACCACGTGGTTATGTGTCAACCCTTAAAGACCCTGAAGGGCGACGACTGGTCACTGATCTGGTTGCGGATATCCCACAGCGACTTTTTCCTGTCGGTCGACTCGACTATAATACCGAAGGTTTGTTGTTGCTTACCAATGATGGTGAACTTGCACAGCAAGTCAGCCATCCAAGTCATCAGGTTGAAAAGACCTACCTGGTGAAAGTTCGAGGACTTTTATCTGCTAAAATGGTAAAACGATTAGAGCAGGGATTGATCCTTGAGGACGGTAAAACGGCAGCTGCCAAGGTTGAAAAGATAAGAACGACCGGCTCAAGTTGTTGGTTTGAGTTGACGATCCATGAGGGCCGCAATAGGCAGGTTCGGCGTATGTGTGAAGCTCTTGGGCTGACAGTCGTCAGACTCAAGCGGATTCGTTTGGATTTTTTAGATCTAAGGGCTGTTGCGACAGGGCGTTATCGGCACTTAATGGGTAGCGAAATTGAAAAATTGAGAAAAGATAAATAAATAAACATTCATTATTGTTTTTTATTTTTAAAATATGCTATTCTGTTTTAGAAGCGTTCTTTAATAAAACTTATAGGTGCGGCATAAGTTGGTGGTCTCACTTGACACTAAGTGGATGGTGCGCGTACCTTTCATCCTGATTTCTTTAAAAACAGCAAGGGTTTGGGAGTTTTTTTTGGCAACAAATAAGGATAAATTACTCGAGTCGGCACAGAAAAACCTGAAGAAAAAACAGGTTTCAAAGGCGATAAAGGACTACGTTAAAATTGTCAAGCTGGATCCTGCTGATGTTCGTTCGCAACAAAAGTTGGCAGAGCTGTATGTCCGGACCGGCAAAAATACGGAGGCCTATGAACAATATGAATCTGTAGCCATACATTTTTCTGACAATGGTTTCTATTTGAAGGCAATTGCAATCTACAAACAGATGCAACGCCTCGATCCCGGACAGATCGCCTTGTTCACCCGCCTTGCTGATTTAAATGAAAAACAGGGGCTGATTGGCAATGCTCTGGCCGAGTACCGTAACCTGGTTGACTATTACGCTCGCAACGGGATGATAGCGGATGAGATTAAAACGCTAGAAAAAATGCGTGATCTTGACCTTAATAACTTGAATGTCCGGGTTAAGCTTGCAGAAGTTTTTGCCAGCAATGAGCGTGAAGAAGAAGGTTATCTTGAGCTTGAATCTGTTCTTGAGATCTTATCAAAAAAAGGTGATTTTGATAAAATACTCAAGCTCTATAAGATGTTTCTCCCCTTTTACCCGAATAATGAAAAGTTGCAGATGGGGTTGGCGCTGGCTTTTTATGAAAAGAGTGATTTTGGAAGAGGCGTCGTAATTCTGGAAAATTTATTAAAGGATAAACCGAAAGACCCAGATTTATTGCGTTTGCTGGGTCGAGGTTATGCTGATTTAAAGAAGTGGAACAAAGCCTGTGAAACTTACCAGTACCTCTTGGATATGGATCCATCAGATCTGGATATCCGTGAATCGATGATCAGGTGTGAAATTGGCAGTGAACAGTATGATCGTGCCCTGGCTGAGTTGGAAGAATGGAAGGACACTTTTTTTAAAGCGGATCGTTTGGATCACTTGAAGGAAAGCTATGAAATTCTCAAAGAAAAACTTGTCGATAATCGCACCATTCTGCAGACGCTTGACGCAATTTATGAGTTAACAGGTGACGGTGACAAGCTTCTTAACATTATCAGTGAGCAGGAAGACAACCTGGAAGAGACGGTTGTTGAAGAAACTATCTCTGACTCTTTACTCGGTATAACTGGTGAAGATATTGATGATTCTGATGTTGCCCTTGAGTTAATCGATGTTGATGAAGAGATGTCCTTTGATGTCGTCGAGGATGGGGTTGTTGACCTGCAGTTAGAATCTTCACTCGATGATGAATCCACCGGTGAAAGTGCAGAGGCTGATGCGATCATTGAGCTGGAAATTGATGACAGTCTGGATTTAGTCAAGGCTAAAAAAGATGATCTGGAGTTTTCTATTGATTTGGAAGAAGGTCGTTCTGAAGAATCTGCACCGGTAGCCGAACATAACCTTTCAGCTGATTTGGAAGAAGCAGAATTTTATATTCGGCAGGGTCTGTATGTAGAAGCAGAACAACTGTGCCGCGATATCCTGGTGTATGCCCCCGATTCTGTAGAATGTGCTCAAAAGCTAAAAGAAATAGAAGCTTTGCTGAAGCAGAAGCAAGCGCCGTCAACAGCTGAACAACCGTCTGCTGCTACTGGCCCGGTGTTCGACAATATTGTCGACAGTGATGTCAATTTTGATTTTGCGCTGGATTCCCTGCAGGCAGATAAAACTGCTGAAAAAAAGATTTTTAAAACTGATGTTGATGAGCAGATTGCTGCAGATGATCTGGAATCCCATTATAACCTTGGTATCGCCTACCGGGAGATGGGTTTGTTGGATGATGCCATCAGTGAATTTGAAAAAGCGGAAAAGGAACCCGCCCGTTATGTTGATTGCCAGACTCTGAAAGGGCTTAGTTTTTCAGATAAGAATGATTATGCAACAGCAGAACTGATGTTTCAGCAAGCGCTTGATTCCTCCCACTTAGAAGAAGTACAGCGATTGAACCTAGGTTATGAACTTGGTTTGCTTTATGAGCGATCCGACCGTTCCAATGATGCATTAAACAGTTACCAGGATGTTTTTTCTCAGGATCAGGATTACCGGGATATCAGAGATAAAATTTCTGTACTTCAAAACACTCTTGGCATCACCGAAGAGAATTTTCAGGTTGCCACAGAAGAGAAAAAAGAGCGAATTTCTTTTCTTTAGCAATTTTGTTTTTTTTATGCTGGAGCTTTTATGGGTTATACCGACCACTTTAACTTTGAGCGTGAACCATTTTCTAACGCGCCGAATGACAAATTTTATTTCGACAGTGATCAACATAACCAAGCCTTGTTGAGGCTGAAGTATTCTGTTGATTCAGATAAGGGGTTAGCGGTTCTGGTCGGTGGTGTCGGGACTGGAAAGA
>JAOZMV010000056.1 GCA_029934095.1 Desulfuromusa sp.
AGCATGAAACTTACATCCCAATTCCAGCGCATAGCGGATAACGCGAGAAGAGTCCTTACTAAGATCTCTTGCAACAAGAATATTTTTAATTTTGATACTCATAGCGACCTCCTTTTTCCAGCAACTCATAAATCGAAACCACCTTCATCATTTAGAGCGTATCACTAAAAGAATGAAGGTGGTATTTCACCGATTAAATTATTTATGTGGCAACAGCCACAGGTTGTTGTTTCTTTCTTCTGCGCGATTGAACCAGCCAGATAAAAGCATAAAGACCGACTGCTGGAATATAGACTAATTCTTTTGGAGGTCTATGGGCAGGGATCTGGATATTCAGGATTTCCTGATCAAAATCGACGCCCGCTTTTTCTGCAGCACTGGAGAACATAACATTTTCGATAAAGATCCGCCCCTCTTCATCACGAATTTCGAAACCGGCTCCAGCTAATTTTTCGACACCAGTCGTTTCTTCCCCGATCGTTAACATAATTGTCTTGGTAAAAGGTTTCCCGCTTAACTTCTCGCCCTTAAGCGTCAACCTGAGCGAAGAGCCAGAATCCATATCATCAACCCAGCTGACAATATTAGCAGGAGATTCCTGGTGCAGAGGTTCGTAAAACTTATCCCAGACGATCCCTGGTCGGAACAGCAGAAGTGCAACCAGCAGCAGTGCAGCCGTCTCCCATATCCGGCTTTTGACCAGAAAATAACCCTGTGTCCCGGCAGCAAAAGACAGCATAGCAAGGATTGCCGCAACAACGACAACAAGAAAGTCAAACCAATTAACTATTCCGATCATCAGGATCTTTGTGTTGAAGATAAACATAAACGGCAGAACTGCGGTTCGAATATCGTAGATAAAACCTTGAATACCGGTCTTGATCGGATCACCCCCCGATATGCCGGCAGCGGCAAAGGCCGCCAGCCCAACCGGCGGAGTATCATCGGCAAGAATCCCAAAATAGAAGACGAACAGGTGAGCCGCAATCAACGGCACAATCAGACCGTTCTGTGCTGCCAGATTGACAATAACCGGAGCCATCAGAGTTGACACCACAATATAGTTGGCCGTGGTCGGCAAACCCATACCGAGAATCAAACTGATGATTGCGGTAAACAGCAGGATCAGCATCAGGTTACCACCGGAAATAAACTCAACAAATTCGGTCATAACCAGACCGATACCGGTCAAAGTTACAGTACCAACGATGATACCGGCAGCAGCCGTTGCGACACCGATCCCGATCATGTTCCGCGCACCGGAAACACTGCCGTGAATCAGATCGGCAAACCCGGTTTTGAAAGAGAATTCTTCGCCCTGTACTTTACGCAACAGACCTTTTATGGGTCGCTGAGACAGCAGGATCACAATCATCAGCACGGTTGCCCAAAAAGCAGATAGTGCTGGAGATAACCGTTCCACAACCAGGCACCACATCAGCACCACAACTGGTAACAGGAAATAATAGCCGGCTTGTGCAGTTCGTCCGAGATGGGGAAGCTCCTTGATCTCAGTCGTTTGCTCCAGTTCTGGAACTTTACAGGCAACCCAAAGGAGGAATATATAGGCAACCGCCAGTAACACCGAAACGATATAGATGGTCGCATCACCGGCAACCACTTTGATCCAGCCCAAGCCGTAGTAAGTCGCACCAGCGAGTATGATCAGAAAAAGGATAGTAAATACAAACGAGAGCATCCGCTGGGCAAGGGTTTTGGTAATCGTCTTTTTCATCCCTTCCAGACCCATTTTACAAGCTTCGAGATGGACGATATAGACCAGAGCAATGTAGGAGATAATCGCCGGAAGAAAAGCATGCTTGATAACTTCAATATATGTTATTCCAACATATTCAACCATCAGGAAAGCTGCAGCACCCATGACCGGAGGCATCAACTGACCATTGGTTGAACAGGCGACTTCAATCGCACCCGCTTTTTCGCGTGAGAAACCGACTTTCTTCATCAACGGAATTGTGAATGTTCCGGTAGTGACAACATTGGCAATGGAAGAACCGGAAACCAGACCAGTTAAACCGGAAGAGACAACGGCAGCCTTAGCCGGGCCACCTTTTAAGTGCCCAAGAGCAGCAAAAGCGGTCCGGATAAAATAGTTACCAGCACCTCCCGCTTCCAGCATCGCACCGAACAGCACAAACATAAAAACCATGCCGGTCGAAACCCCCAGAGCCACGCCAAAGACACCTTCTGTTCCCAACCAGTAATGGGACATCCCTTTGACCAGGCTGGCTCCTTTGTGGGCAATCACATCGGGCATGAGCTGACCACCGAAGGTGTAGGTAATAAAGATGACAGCAACAATCATCAGTGGTGGTCCCAAAGCCCGACGGGTCGCTTCAAGTAACAGAATCAAACCAGCAACCGAAACAATCAGATCCATCTGGGTTGGCAGGCCGGGACGATCCGCAAGTGCCGCATAAAAAATGTACAGATAAGACGCGCAGAATGCACCGACCAGCCCTAACACCCAATCCTGCACCGGAATATACGTTTTAGGTGATTTTTTGAATGTCGGAAAGGCAGTAAAAGAGAGAAAAATTGCGAAAGCAAGGTGAATTGCCCGTGCTTCGGTATCATTAATAACAAAGAAATTAAAAATAAACGGCAGCGGCGAAGCATACCAGAGTTGAAATATTGTCCAGATCAGCGGAACCGCAAACAAAACTTTTTTTGGAAAAGCGCCAGTCGGATTCCGGGCGCCGGATTCCGTCTCAGCAATCATCTCCTGAAGCTCATCGTCCGATTTTATAGTCGTTTCTTTTAATTCGGTCATGGCAAAAACCCTTCAGTATGACAAATTGAAATCGATACCGTTCGATAGACAAATTACAAAAGGTAATACACGCGCAATTAAATATTCGAGAAGAAAAAAAATGCACCGTCAGAAACGGTGCATTTTCTTCAACAATTCAACGCGAGATTACAACCAACCCATCTCTTTGTAATACTTGGCAGCACCATCATGCAATGGAGCGGAAAGACCATCTTGGATCATTTCAGATGGCTTCAAATGAGCAAATGCCGGATGAAGTTTTTTGAAATCTTCAAAGTTATCGAAAACTGCTTTGACAACATTGTAGATGACATCTTCGTCAACGTCAGACGAAGAAACAAAAGTCGCACCAACACCAAAGGTCTTGGTGTCGTCCGGGGTACCACGATACATGCCGCCAGGGATGGTAGCAGTACGGTAGTAATCTTTATCTGCAACCAGCTTGTCAATTGCAGGACCGTCAACGGTCACCAGAACAGAATCACAGGAGGTAGAGGCTTCTTTGATCGAACCACTTGGGTGACCAACGGTAAAGACCATAGCGTCAATCTTATTGTCGCACAGGGCCTTGGATTGCTCAGAAGACTTCAGCTCAGAGGCGAGTTTGAAATCGTCCATAGTCATACCCACTGTGGCCATGGCAATTTCCATGGTGCCACGCTGGCCGGAACCAGGATTACCGATATTAACGCGCTTCCCTTTAAGATCCATAAAGTTCTTGATACCGGAATCTTTACGGGCAACAACGGTGAAGGGCTCAGGGTGAATAGAGAAAACAGCGCGCAGACTCTTGTTGGGACCTTGTTTCTCGAATTTGCTGGTGCCGTAATAGGCATGGAACTGCCAATCAGACTGAGCAACGCCCATATCCAGCTCACCAGCTCTGATGGTGTTCAGGTTATAAATAGAACCGCCGGTACTTTCGACCGAACAACGGATCCCATGCTCTTTTCTGGTTTTGTTAACCAGGCGGCAGATTGCACCACCAGTTGGATAGTAAACACCTGTAACACCACCGGTTCCGATGGTAACAAACTGGTTCTTGGCCGCTTCAGCCTGGCCAACAGGAACAACGCAGGCTGCAACAGCAAAAGCCAACAGGAACATAAACATCTTTTTCATTGGTACTCCTCCTCAAGAAAGAATAGTTTCCGTCCACCCAATGTGAACAGTTTTTAAGCTCATTAAAGCTTTACGCGATACCTATTACTAGCAAGGAAGATACCAGTATCGATAAAAAGTTTGAAATGATCACAAGTCATCAATTTATAATGCTGTTTTAAGTGTCCGAAAAAATCAGCAGCAAGGAACCGCTATAACCAAATCAAGGGGATAGTCTAAAAATATATAAATTAGTTTTATGCTTCAATAGGTTACAAATTATAACCAAAAGAGTGGCTATAATAAAAGTTATAGGTGTTCAGCCAGTATCCTGTTTTAATCGCTTACTCAATGCCGGTTGTGAGATTCCCAATAACCGCGCCGCGATACTCTGGTTTCCAGTAGAACGCTGCATCGCCTCATCAACCAGCAGATGTCCGGCCTGTTGCAAGGTTGGTAAACCCTCCAAGCGAGAAAAAGGGTTTTCTGCCGGGAGGGTTTGCTCAATATGAGAGGGATCAATCTGGCTATCAATCCGCTGCAGAAAACTCTTCATCGACAAAGTTTTCCCGTTATGCTGACTCACCGCATCATAGATCATCGCTTCGAGCTCGCGAACATTGCCTGGAAAAGCGTAGGTCGATAATAAAACCGGCAATTCTTTGGGTGGCGTCGGCTTCTTTTTTCCCAATTTAAGTGCTGCTTCAGCGAGAAAATGTTCCAGCAATAACGGCAGATCATCTTTACGCTCCCGCAAGGGGGGGAGGTGGACATGGTGTGAATAGAGGCGATAATAGAGATCGCGGCGAAACTCTCCTGCCGCCATCTTGGCATCGAGATCAGCGTGAGTCGCAACGACCACCCGGGCGCTCATCTGCTTGGGCTGATCGCTTCCGAGGGGATAATATTCGCCGTTCTGCAACAAGCGCAACAGCTTGACCTGAGAGGCTGAACTTAAGTCACCAATTTCATCGAGAAACAGGGTTCCCCCCGCTGCTTTTTCAATCATCCCTTTGCGCACATTATCTGCTCCGGTAAAAGCCCCGCGCACATGTCCGAACAGTGTATCGGCAAAAACATTGTCATCCAGTCCGGCGACGTTGACGGTAACCAGCGCTCCACTGTTACCACTCAGGGTATGAATCGACTGAGCAACCAACTCTTTGCCAACGCCACTTTCACCCGTAATCAGGATCGGCTGGCTACTTGGAGCAACCGCCTCCAGATATTGAAACCGGGCACGCATCGCCGGACTATTAGTGACAATAGGAGCAAACACCTCAGGGGCATCAATCTGGTCATGAAAAAAGTGGGTACGGATGGCACGATTTTCATATTCCAACTCAACCATCCGGATAGCACGTCGCACTCCATCAACCAGACGCTCCTCTTCGACAGTTTTGACGAAATAGTCAAACGCCCCCGCACGCATACAGTTGACTGCCGTTTCCAGTTGGTTCATACCACTGAGGATAATCACCCGAATCTGTGGATACTCAGTGACAATCTGCTCCAGCAACTCTTCACCAGAGTGTTGTGGCATAGTTAAATCAAGCAGGACCAACCCAATATCGTTCTGTTCCAGAACCGACATCACCTCGCGGCTGTCCTGACATTGCAGCAGGTTAGTAATCCCTCCAGGACCTTCAAGAGTTAAACTCAAGCTCCGTAACCAGGGGAGTTCATCATCAACCAGCAACACTCCAAAGGGAGGATATAGTTTTTTCTCCATTATTCCTGCTCCTCATCCTTATAGATTGGCAACAGCAACCTAACCGTCATCCCCCGGCCAGCCTGGCCTGAGAACTCCAACCGCCCATGATGATCCTTGACAATTCCATCGGACACCGAAAGGCCAAGACCGGTGCCGCCGGTTTCCCGCTTGGTGGTAAAAAATGGATCAGTAATTCGCCGTAGAGTTTCCTCATCCAGACCACAACCCTCATCCCGAACTTCGAGGACCACCATTCCTTCGTCCTGCAGTTCATAGGTACGTAGTTCAATCGCCTGTTCAACGACAGTCAACGCCTGACAAGCATTCAAAATCAAGTTGACCACAACTTGTTCAATCCGATGACCATTACCACGAAAACGGGACAACTCAGGAGCATAATCAACCCGAAAGTGGCGGGTTGATTTATGCAATGCATTATCAACCAACCGCAACGCCGAACGGATGACTTCATTCAAATCAACCATGTCATCCAGACCGGAATCATTTCGCCGGGCAAAATCTTTCAAATCTTCGACAATCCGCTTGATGCGATTAGAGCTATCCAACATTTCCTGTAACATTTTCGGAATCTCTTGACGCATCCGCGAATATTCAAACCACCCAAGTTTAAAATCGCCATGTTCCTGATAATGGTTATCAAGGATCGGCTCAATGCTCTGGTAGGCCTTATCTAACTGCGGCAAGCTCAGTTGAATCAAACCATTAGGATTATTAATTTCATGCGCCACCCCGGCAACCAGAACCCCTAAAGAGGTCATCTTATCAGCATGTAACAGCTGTTTCTGACGAATCTGCAACTCTTCGGCAGAACGCATCCGTTCAGCAACTTCACGTTCCAGTTCCTCAGTTCTTAAGGCCACCTGACGCCGTAAAGTCCGTGACCACAGGGCAAAAGCAATCAGAACCAAAAGCAACGGACCAATCACCAAGGCACCGGAACGGATAATTTGGGTCCAGGAAATCGGCTCCGGTTGGAGAACTCCAAGCCACCTTTCGCGAATCTGACGATATTCTCCCGATTTTTTTAATAGAGCCAGTCCTTCATTAAAACGGGCGAGAAGTTCAAGATTCCCTTTTTTAACCGCGAACCCATAGTCCTGTGCGACCAATGGGCGGGCAATCGGATGGATATGATCAAGCTTCGGGTTACTCAACAGATATTCACCGGGAAGTTTCGCCACCAGAGCACAATCATGATGTCCCGAAGCCAGCAGGCTCAGAGCATCAGCCAGAGTTTGTACCATGAACAGATCGGCTGTAATTTCATTTTCGAGCATGAAATCGTGCATCACGCTCCCCTTCATCACGATAACCTCTTTACCGGTCAGGTCATTGACGGTGCGGATATCTTCGTTATCGTCACGAATCCAGATGGATTGGTGGACTTTGGCATGGGGAATGGAAAAATCAACCTCAGATTCGCGTTCTTTGGTATGGGCCATTCCCATCAGAATATCGACATCCCCCCGCTCCAGGGCCTGGCGCATTTCACCCCAGGAGCCAAGCTGAATATTGATCTCCATCCCCATCACCTGAGCAATTGCCTGGCTCAACTCAATATTATAACCGGTTGGCAAACCATCCCGATCGAGATATTCATAGGGGGGATAATTGTAATCTCCACCGATCCTCACTGGCAGATCCGGACGGACCGGTTCTTCTGCTAGAGCTGGCGCAATGCAAAGAAAAAGGAGCAAGGTACAAGGTACAAGGAGCAAGGACAGACAAGACCAGAAACCTGCAACCTTGAACCTTGAACCTTGAACCTTGAACCTAAAACCGTGCATGTCCCGAAGTCCGTGGGAAAGGGATAACATCGCGGATATTTTCCATCCCGGTCAAATACATCAGTAAACGTTCAAAACCCAAACCAAATCCAGCATGGGGACAACTTCCCCAGCGCCGGATATCAAGATACCAATCCATTTCTGCTGCGGCAATTCCATGCAACTCCATCCGTGATTTCAGCACGTCAAAGCGCTCTTCACGCTGACTGCCACCGATAATTTCACCCACCCGGGGCACCAGTAAATCCATGGCAGCAACAGTTTTCTCATCATCATTCATCCGCATGTAAAACGCTTTAATCTGCTTTGGATAATCGATGACGAAAACCGGTCCATTAAATATTTTTTCGGTCAGATAGCGTTCATGCTCCGATTGCAAATCATGCCCCCACTCCACCGGAAACTCAAAAGATTGGCCTGATTTCTGTAGCTGGTCAACCGCCTCGGTATAGCTGATGGTGCGGAACTCTGCCTTGGCGAGAGATTCGAGTTTATCGAGTAGACCTTTTTCGACCCGCTGATTGAAAAAATCGAGATCTTCCTGACAGTTTTCCAGGGCATAGATCACCATATAGCGGAGAAAATCTTCCCCCAGTTGACAATTATCATGCAGATCGGCAAAAGCGATTTCGGGTTCAATCATCCAGAATTCAGCAGCATGACGACT